>DOOK01000433.1:0-12517 GCA_003512805.1 Erwinia sp.
AAAACGGGTACGCATAATGATCCGCAGTATGACCGCCTACGCCCGGCGTGAAACCAAAGGCGAATGGGGCAGCGCAGCCTGGGAGCTTCGTTCCGTCAACCAGCGTTATTTAGAAACCTATATCCGTCTGCCTGAACAGTTTCGTGGTCTGGAGCCAGCGATCCGCGAACGTATTCGTCACCGCCTGACGCGCGGTAAAATCGAATGTAATCTGCGTTTCGACGCGGATGCACGCGCGCAGAGTTCACTGGTGCTAAATGAAAAACTGGCTATTCAGCTGGTTAAAGCCGCGAACTGGGTCAAAATGCAAAGCGATGAGGGCGAAATCAACCCGGTCGATATTTTGCGCTGGCCTGGCGTTATGGCAGCTGAGGAGCAGGATCTGGATGCCATCTCCGCAGAGTTGTTGAGCTCGTTGGACATTGCACTGGACGACTTTATTACCGCCCGTGAAACCGAAGGCGCCGCGTTAAAATCGTTGATTGAACAGCGTCTGGAAGGCGTCAGTACTGAAGTCACTAAAGTACGAGCGCAGATGCCTGACGTGCTGAAATGGCAGCGCGAGCGTCTGGTCACTAAGCTTGAAGAGGCGCAGGTGCAACTGGACAGTAATCGGGTGGAGCAGGAACTGATTATGCTGGCGCAGCGCGTGGACGTGGCGGAAGAGCTGGACCGTCTGGAAGCTCACGTTAAAGAAACCTATAACATTCTGAAGAAGAAGGAAGCGGTGGGCCGCCGTCTCGACTTTATGATGCAGGAATTTAACCGCGAATCAAATACGCTGGCCTCCAAATCAATTAATGCTGAAGTAACAACTTCGGCAATTGAGTTGAAGGTGCTGATTGAGCAGATGCGCGAGCAGATTCAGAATATCGAATAAATTCTTTTAACGTCCACATAAATACACAAGCCCATGTTAAATGGGCTTTTTTATTTGAAAAATAATCTATTAAAAACCTCTCGGATTTATTAAAAACCACTAGCAAAAGGGGGAGTATTTTTGCTTTACCAGCCCGATCTGGCAGTTTATAACAATGTACCCCCCACATTGATTTTCATCAGGACAGATTATGACCTCACTCACTGTCAGGACGGTTCAGACGCTCATCAAAGTAGGAGAACCAGGGAGGTTTGGAGATGGGCGTGGCTTATACCTGAAAGTCCCACAAAAAGGTGCGGCGTACTGAATGCTTCGATACACAATCGACTCTAAGAGACGAGAAATCACCTTAGGTAAGGTATCTGTCCGAGGTACGTAGCATCGCTGAGGATACCCGAAGAAAAGTCGCTACCGGGGATGATCCTATTGCTGAGAGAAAACTCAATCGCCCTAAGCAACTGACCACAGTAGATGGACTGTTTGAAGACTGGCACAAAGACCTGGTCAGGCGTTTGAAGTACCCACAAATCCCGGAGAGGGTATACAGGAAAGATATCGCCCCAACGATTGGTCAACTTTCTTTGACGAAAATAACGCCCATTGATGTTCGGGCTATTTTGCAAAAAATTACAGATAGTGGAAGACCAACTATTTCAAATGATGCCCTGCTCTACATGAAACAGCTCTTCGACCACGGCATTAAACCTGGTCTGCTTCAGAGCAACCCAGCTTCTGCGTTTAAGGTCAATGATGCAGGTGGAATCGAAAAAAGCAGAGAAAGAGCATTGAGTCTGGAAGAAATTGGTCAGGTGTTTAGAGTTTTCAGAGAACACTCTGACAGCTTCTCTCGTGATAACTACCTTGCCTGTGTCCTACTACTACTCCTTGCTGTTCGTAAAAGTGAGCTAACGGAAGCACCCTGGTCAGAATTCAATTTAGACGAGAAAAAATGGTTCCTGCCAAAAGAAAGAAGTAAGTCTGGTATTGGCATAGTCATCCCACTTCCCCCGCTCGCTATCAAGATTCTTGAAGAGCTAAAGGTCAAAGCATGGGATTCGCCTTATGTCTTCCCAAACCGCCGCGTGAGCAAATCTCAGCACATGGGTAAAGACACTCTAAACAGAGCAATTGCCAAGTTGTTTGGAGCTGAACCAGGCAAGAAGAAGCAACCACCTAATGTATTGGGTAATATTGAGTACTTTACCATTCATGATCTGAGAAGAACGAGCCGAAGCTTGCTTGCTTCATTGTCAATTCCGCCTCACGCAGCGGAGAGATGCCTGAATCATAAACTTAAAGGTGTCGAAGGAATTTATGACAGGTATGATTACTTTGATGAAAGGAAAGAAACCTTACAAAGAGTTGCAGAGAAAATAAGTTTTATTATTGTGAGTCAGGTTTAATCAAATTTGTTCGTCAGCGATTGCTTACCTTAACAGGCACAGCGACATAAACCGCATTTGAAGGAAATTCCTGTCTGACTTTTTGAAAAAATGTTAAGAAAAGTTCTGATTGCGTCACAGAGCGATAGTTGTATAGTGGTTGCACATTTGACTGTAAGGGATTTATTTCGAATGAACGCAATCGACAGTAGACTCATAATCTTCTCAACCCAAAAAAAATTCAATGACAGAAATGCCGATGATATGCAAAGCGGCGACATTGACGTTGAAATATTAAAAAAGCATTACCATCTGGGCCAAGTCTCAACTTTTATCGACTGGACAACTTTTGGTCCTTCCTATAAACATCCCTATCTGAGTTCAATACCACCAGCAAACAAAGAAAAAGCCATTTCAATGTTATATGATGAGTTAAGATCGCAGTCGTATGTATTTTCTTTTCAGGGAACCTATCAGGGCCTAATCAAAGATCTCTTCGATCATATGCAACGAAATAATGGAAGAGATTATCAAAATCCAGCAATGAACAATGCATACACAAACTTAATCTTGTCTGATAACTCCCCGAACAGCACCAGAGCCATAATAAAAAGAGGCATCGAGCAGTTTGATTTTAGCAAATCGAAATTGACCAAAGAAAATTTCACCAATGATCTATATAAAAGTCATTTACCCAAATACACAAGATGGAAAGACTGGGTTAATGGNNCGCTCTTCCGATCTATTACCGTTCATGACGTGAACAGTACAGAAATTTCCATTGAAAGCCTCACCCTTGAAGGAAAAAACTATACTGCGGTTATCAAATACAGAGCACAGGATCATTTTGGATTAGGCAGAGAAGATATACTGAAACCTAAATTTAATTCAATTTCCTTTTTCAGGATATGGTTTGTACTTCAGCGTGCAAAGCATTTGGCTCAAAAACCATTTTTCACTAACTTTGAAGCGACTATAACATTGACAGGAGAAACCAATGTTAAAGTATAAAAGGACTGTAGCAACTGTAATTGTTTTGATCATTGCATATTGCATATGGATTGCTGTCAGACCAGCAAAGATAGTCAGAGTCGATAATGGTGCTGTTTTTGTAGAACATTTACCAATGACAACAGAAGGGAAACTAAAATGGTGGTTGAAAAACAAAGAATTATTGCAGGAAAAATTTCACATCGTTAATAAACCGTATAACTTTACGGTTACCATCATGAACTTTGATGGTTATGAAGAATTACCTAAAGGAACAATGGATGGTTCTATAGATGATTATACCTGCTTTGATGATACTAATGGAAAACATGAAAACTGTGTGTATAACAATATAGCGATAATTGTTAGAGGCAACCTTAATGGAAGGCAGTTCATAAATATTGACGGTAAAACATATATCCAGAAAGATGATGAAAAAGTTGAATTAGAATGAAAATCAATTTCTATATCTCACTATAGATTTAAGATGAAATAGTGAGAGCATAGAATATTTCGAAGCATAGCCAAAGAAGGATTATTGGTTTAGCGGTGATGCCTAAGTATTTAATTTTTAAAAAGCAACCTATTTGACTATAAAAGAATAATTATGGATTAATGCGAAGGCCGGACTCGAACATCGCAATTATCTTTATAATTTAAAATGAGTAATATAGAGCACAATATCAATGATACCATCAGTCCCGATTGGTGATAATCGAACATTAATATTTTAGAATTTATCCTTATATGAAAGATGAAGCAGATTTCAATCTAATCCTGTAAAGCCCGCCTGGTGGCGGGCTTTTTCTGCAAATCGCCAAATCGGGAAAGACTTTAATTACCGGCTCCTTGCTGATGTTTTCCTGAGAAAAGCCCTTGGGCCAACTAATAAGATTTCATCTCCCGCGTTCTCTCTTCAATGACTGATAGTCATAAATATTTCTATCACTATCCGATTTTTTCCTGTCCACATACTCAGTGATTACCGCCTATAAGAAAGCAATATCATGTCAGCTCTCTGGCCGTCACCCTTATTTAAGCCCGGCAATGGATGCACGATGACGGCATCAGCGATATATTGTAGCGGCTTGCCTGAAGTAGAGTTGCGTTCCCGTATCGGCTGATACCTGCCGGCAAGATTTATGTTTTCAGGCTAATTCCGTCTGCCTTGCAGGAACGTTTCAAACCCAGCCTTTGTCAGAGCCCGCACGGAGCAGTTAGCAGATGAGCGGACAGACTTGTACCTGGATGCTGATGGATGTACGTCGACCGGAAAGCTTCATCGTCAAAGACAGGTAGGTTTTCTGGCATCCCCAGGTTAAAATCTCCCTTCTTTTTTTACGGATTATTTTAAGGTCTTTTATGCAAACTCTTCCTCCCTGTCCTGAATGCCATTCTGAATACAGCTGGCAGGATGGCGCGCTGTTTAACTGTCCAGAATGTGGCCATGTATGGTCCGCCGGGGCAGAAGAGGCAGAGGCGCTGATAGTTAAAGATGCCAACGGCAATTTATTGGCTGATGGCGACAGCGTAACGGTTATCAAAGATCTCAAGGTCAAAGGTAGCTCCACGCCGCTTAAAATAGGCACACGCGTGAAAAGCATTCGCCTCGTGGAAGGCGATCATAATATCGACTGCAAAATTGACGGCTTTGGCCCAATGAAGCTGAAATCCGAATTCGTAAAGAAAAACTGATCGGGTTAGCGACCTGCATGTAAAGCAGCGTACAGGCTGCGCGCGCTTCAGTTAAAAGCCGCAGCCTGCTCAACCGTGATAAGCGCCAGCTTCTCAGCCTGCATGGCGATGGAGCGTGGCGAGCGCTCACAAAGTATGGCAAGCTCATTAACAGAATATCCTTGCCGGAAAAGAACAATCAGTTCCTGTTTCTGCTCTTCAGACCACGCCAGATAAGCATTAGCCGGCCGTCCTTCCGCGCGGTTCTTCTCCCGGCGCTCTTCTGCCGTAAGCTTCACTTTTTGCTTCCGCTTTATCGTACTGAAATTCACGTTCCTGAACTCCTCCGCCAGCGCAAACAACAGCCTTATGGCATCGGGTGTATGCACAACAGAAGCTGGCGATAACGTTGCGCCGGTTTCAGGATGAATGCCTTTTGCCAACAGTCGGAAAATCTCGTCTGCCATCATTTTTCTCGTCCTTGTGGTCGCTGGCGCGGCTTCAGCAACACGCCGAAACGGTCTTTAATCAGGCCGTCCTGGATAACTGAGTTCGCTCCTGAAGCCAATTTTAAAAAAGTTATACAAAATAATAAGGTGCCTTAGAGATCTGCCCGGTTATTTTATTCTCAGATTAGGTAAACTCATTTACTTAACGGCTTTTCAAAAAATTCCAGTCGCCAACCTGTCTGAGATCCTGCAGGCTTGCCGCCGATTGCTCAGGAGCGGGTTATGTTACTTACTGTTTTTTATCTGATTGGGATCACCGCAGAAGCCATGACCGGCGCGCTGGCGGCAGGCCGTCGTAAAATGGATATGTTCGGCGTCATTATTATCGCTTCCGTTACCGCTATTGGCGGCGGCTCCGTGCGTGACATGCTGCTTGGCCATTATCCGCTTGGGTGGGTTAAACACCCTGAGTACATTGTTATCGTCGCGGCTGCTGCCGTTGTTACTACGCAGCTTGCCCCGCTGATGCCGCACCTGCGTAAGGTATTTTTGGTGCTGGACGCACTGGGCCTGGCCGTCTTCTCTATTATCGGTACTAAAGTCGCGCTGGATATGGGTCACGCATCGATTATTGCCGCCATCAGCGCGGTGATTACCGGCGTTTTCGGCGGCGTGCTGCGGGATATGTTCTGCAACCGCATTCCGCTGGTGTTCCAGAAGGAGCTGTACGCCGGGATCGCCTTTGCTTCCGGCTGGCTCTATATCCTGCTGCTGAAAATGCCTGTTTCCGACGAGTTGGCCATCATCATTACTCTCCTGTTCGGGTTTCTGGCACGCCTGCTGGCACTGCGCTTTCGGCTGGGGTTGCCGGTATTCAATTACCCTCATGCCGATCACTAAACAGTTCATCACTTTGCCTCGTCTAAATACGTAATCAGCTGCCTCACCTGCGGATCGTGCAGAAAATGCATAACCTGGCTGGCCAGCGTTTTACCCATACCGGGCAACTGTTGCCAGGCAGCATCCTGCCGCGCCAACAGCGTTGACCAGTCATTATCTACCATAGCATTAAGCGCGCGCTGTGGGAGAGGTACACCCAGCGCTTTGACCCAGCGCCTGAAGGGCTGTTGTCGGCTTAGCGAAAATTGATGGTAAAGCCAATCCGCCCGGGCCGGTGTGATATCGGGAGTTTGCCGCAGCTCGTCCTGCGTCAGTGCAAGCCAGGAAAAGAGGTGAGTCAGTCGACCGGCCTGCATCAGGCGCTGCCAGCTGCTACGGCTAACACCCGTCATTGCCAGTGCCTCTTTGCCGCTTGCCCAAACCAGACGGGCCAGAAACTGTTCCCGACAGGCGGGCGTATAGGTAAAACAGCTCAAGGGATGGAAAGCACCGGCATCCGGCACGGGCGGGCTGACTCGCTTTTGTACGCGCCAGATAACGTCATCAAGCCTCGGTATGCCCTGCCCGGCCAGGCTGACCATAACCTGGTCGCCGGGAAGAACATCCAACGCCTGCCAACGTCTGAGCGAACCAATATTGACCCGGCTGACTTTCTTATCATCCAGCTGTAAAGGCAGGAGATTTAAGACCGCGCCTGTTTTCCCCGTACGCCCCACCGGAAAATCGATTGAGCGCACCTCTGCACTCACTTTTAGCGGCGTATATTTCCAGGCGGCTGACCAGGTGTTATCGCCAGGTAGCCAGTAAGCGCCTTTTACTGGCGTACCGTGAATGACCACGCCATCCGTAACAAAGGGTAAAGGCTGGTGAAACCAACGTTCACGCCAGTTGGCGACGTCATCCGCATTGGCAACCGGCTTGCTCCACGCCTTCATTATATTGAAACCCGCTTTGCTCAACTGCTCTAAGCGCAGCGGCATCGCCTCCGGACCATCCGGCCAGGCCCAGATAAATATCCCCAGCTGCTCTACCAGCGGCGACAGATCGTGACGCCGCATGGCACCCGCCACGATGGCGCGGGCATTGGCGCCGCCCTGGCTGGCCTGCTGATGATCGGTCATCCTGAGATAAAGCTCGCCCTGCAGCACCAGCGGATCGTAATCCAGCGTAACCTGCTGCGGAATAGCGGGGATATGGCGTGCCCTCTCCGTCCAGTCTTCTCCCCGCAGCCCGTCGCCCCGGCTGATAACCCGCGCGAGTTTCCCGTGCTGGTAATAGAGCGTGACGGCAACACCATCCAGCTTCGGCTGTACCCACAACGGTTGTTTGCCCGTCATCCAGCGCGCCACCGCCTGCCTGTCAGACAGCTTTTTGACGCCAACATGCGGCACCGGATGTCTTACCTTACCGTTTTTCGCAAGCGTTGGTGAATGCGGCTTGCTTTCTGGCCGGAAGCAGCGCTGCCAGTCGCGATACGTTTTTTCTAAAGCATCATAACGTTCATCCGGTACCAGGCTTATCCCCTGCTCGTAGTAAGCGCGGTCCCACGCGCTGAGCTGTTTTGCCAGCGCCATCATCTCTGTCTCTACCCGGCCAGGCGCCCAGACGGGGCAAAGCGCTTGCGCAACGGCGCATCCTCCCAGGCTGAACATCATCACTATGCTTCGCATTTTCACACTCCCTCGTTGCTCTGCTGTCAGTAAACCGACAAAGGCCGGCCATGGCGATAGCGAAAGCTTGCCTATGGAAAACGTGTCGTAGCGTTTTTTTGCCTAACATGAAACGTGTCATCAGTACCGCGAGGCATCTTCCATTTTTTGAGAAAAAATAGCGCTGAACAGCCGAAACGCTGCATCCTGCCTTCCACCCGTGTATACTGTGCAGGAAGTAAACTCCGACTGGCATATCAAGAAATCATCATGGCTCAAGGCACACTTTTTATTGTTTCAGCACCAAGCGGCGCGGGTAAATCCAGCCTGATTACCGCGCTGTTAAAGACGCAACCGCTGTATGACACTCAGGTGTCGATTTCCCATACCACCAGGGGCGTGCGTCCGGGTGAAAACCATGGTGAACACTATTATTTTGTAAACCATGACGAATTTCGTCGTATGATCGAAGAAGATGCCTTTCTGGAGCACGCCGAAGTGTTCGGCAACTATTACGGCACGTCACGCAGGACGATCGAGCAGGTGCTCTCGACTGGCGTGGATGTCTTTTTAGATATCGACTGGCAGGGTGCGCAGCAAATCCGTCAGAAAATGCCGCAAGCGCGCAGCATTTTTGTGTTACCACCGTCAAAGGACGAGCTGGATCGCCGCCTGCGTGGCCGCGGACAGGATAGCGAAGAGGTCATTACCCGACGTATGGCACAGGCCGTCGCGGAAATGAGCCACTACGCGGAATATGACTACCTTATTGTGAATGATGATTTCGACCTGGCGCTGTCCGATCTGAAAACCATTATTCGCGCCGAGCGTCTGCGAATGGGCCGTCAAAAATCCCGTCATGATGCTTTAATCAGCAAACTGTTGGCAGACTGAGGACAACTCAGTATGATGCCCAGTCATTTCGTCAACCGTGGAGTATCACACTTATGGCACGCGTAACCGTACAGGACGCAGTAGAAAAAATTGGTAACCGTTTTGACCTGGTTCTGGTCGCCGCTCGTCGCGCACGCCAGATGCAGGTTGGCGGTAAAGATCCTCTGGTTCCGGAAGAAAACGACAAGTCTACCGTTATCGCGCTGCGCGAGATCGAAGAAGGTCTGATCACCAACCAGATTCTGGATGTCCGTGATCGTCAGGAACAGCAGGATCAGGAAGCAGCAGAACTGCAGGCTGTTACCGCTATTGCTGAAGGTCGTCGTTAATCATCAGCCGGAAGGCTCGCCCTTGTATCTGTTTGAAAGTCTCAATCAACTGATTGAAAAATACTTGCCTGAGGACCAGATAAAGCGCCTCAAGCAAGCTTACCTTGTCGCACGTGATGCTCACGAGGGACAGACTCGCTCCAGCGGTGAGCCTTATATTACCCATCCGGTTGCTGTCGCCTGTATTCTGGCGGAAATGAAGCTCGACCATGAAACGCTCATGGCCGCGCTTCTGCACGATGTTATTGAGGATACCCCCGCAACCTATCAGGATATGGAACAGCTGTTCGGTAAGAACGTTGCTGAACTGGTAGAAGGGGTCTCCAAGCTCGACAAGCTGAAATTCCGCGACAAGAAAGAGGCGCAGGCCGAAAACTTTCGCAAAATGATCATGGCGATGGTGCAGGATATCCGCGTCATTCTGATCAAGCTGGCTGACCGCACGCACAATATGCGTACGCTGGGCTCGCTGCGGCCAGATAAACGCCGCCGTATCGCGCTGGAAACGCTAGAGATTTACAGCCCGCTCGCGCATCGCCTGGGTATTCACCATCTGAAAACCGAGCTGGAAGAGCTGGGTTTCGAGGCGCTCTATCCTAACCGCTACCGCGTGATCAAAGAGGTAGTGAAAGCGGCACGCGGCAACCGTAAAGAGATGATCCAAAAAATCCTTGCGGAAATTGACGGCCGTCTGCAGGAAGCCGGTATTCCATGTCGCGTCAGCGGCAGGGAAAAACACCTCTATTCTATCTATTGCAAAATGCACCTGAAAGAGCAGCGTTTCCATTCCATTATGGATATTTACGCCTTCAGGGTCATCGTCCACGATGTGGATACCTGTTACCGGGTGCTGGGCCAGATGCACAGTCTTTATAAGCCTCGTCCGGGCCGGGTAAAAGATTATATCGCTATCCCCAAGGCCAACGGCTATCAGTCGCTACATACCTCGATGATCGGTCCGCATGGCGTGCCGGTTGAGGTGCAGATCCGTACGGAAGATATGGATCAGATGGCAGAGATGGGTGTCGCGGCGCACTGGGCTTATAAAGAACAGGGCGAAAGCAGCACTACGGCACAAATCCGCGCCCAGCGCTGGCTGCAAAGCCTGCTGGAATTGCAACAAAGTGCGGGCAGCTCCTTTGAATTTATCGAAAGCGTAAAATCGGATCTTTTCCCCGATGAGATTTACGTTTTCACGCCTGAAGGCCGCATAGTTGAACTGCCTGCGGGCGCGACGCCGGTCGATTTTGCCTATGCTGTGCATACCGATATTGGTCATGCCTGTGTAGGCGCGCGTGTCGATCGCCAACCCTACCCGCTTTCTCAGCCACTGACCAGCGGGCAGACCGTTGAGATCATTACAGCACCGGGCGCACGGCCTAATGCCGCCTGGCTGAACTTTGTGGTCAGCTCCAAAGCACGAGCCAAAATTCGCCAGCTGTTGAAAAACCTCAAGCGCGACGATTCCGTCAGCCTGGGTCGACGTCTGCTGAATCATGCGCTGGGGGGCAGCCGGAAGCTGGCCGAGATTTCGCCGGAAAGCATTCAACACGAGCTGGAACGCATGAAGCTGGCTACGCTGGACGATCTGCTGGCAGAGATTGGCCTGGGTAACGCCATGAGCGTGGTGGTGGCAAAAAACCTGCAGCAGAGCGACCAGCCTGCGCCGGTTGTCTCCGGCACGCCGTCGCGTGGCAAGCTGCCTATCAAAGGTGCCGATGGCGTCCTGATTACGTTTGCCAAGTGCTGCCGTCCTATTCCCGGCGATCCTATCGTCGCGCATGTCAGCCCTGGCAAAGGCCTGGTGGTACACCATGAATCCTGCCGGAACATCCGAGGCTACCAAAAAGAGCCGGAGAAATTTATGGCGGTGGAATGGGATAAGGTGACCGAGCAGGAGTTCGTAGCGGAGATCAAGGTGGATATGTTTAACCATCAGGGCGCGCTGGCAAACCTGACGGCCGCCATTAATACCGCCGGATCAAATATTCAGAGCCTGAACACGGAAGAGAAAGATGGCCGGGTTTATAGCGCCTTTATCCGTCTGACGGCACGCGATCGCGTTCATCTGGCAAACATTATGCGCAAAATCCGCGTAATGCCTGACGTGATTAAAGTTCACCGCAACAGAAACTAGCGCATGAATGCTCAACGTTTTGCCCGTATTCGTGAAATGCTGGCCGCCCGCCAGCATGATTTGACCGTCTGTATGGAACTGGTGCACAAACCGCATAACGTCTCTGCGGTTATACGCACGGCGGATGCGGTTGGCGTGCACGAAGTCCATGCGATCTGGCCGGGCAGCCGGATGCGTACGATGGCTTCTGCCGCTGCCGGGAGCAATAGCTGGGTGCAGGTAAAAACGCATCCGACTATAGCCGAGGCGGTTACGCATCTTAAGGGCCAGGGGATGCAGATCCTGGCTACGCACCTCTCTGATAAAGCGGTAGATTTCCGCGAGATCGATTACACCCGCCCGACCTGTATATTAATGGGTCAGGAAAAAACCGGTATTACCCAACAGGCGCTTGAACTGGCCGACCAGGAGATCGTTATTCCTATGGTAGGCATGGTGCAATCGCTGAACGTTTCCGTGGCTTCGGCGCTCATCCTCTATGAAGCGCAGCGCCAGCGCCAGAACGCTGGCATGTATCAGCGTCAGGAGAGCCTGCTTGATTGGCACGACCAGCAGCGTCTGCTTTTCGAGGGCGGCTATCCCGTTCTGGCCCGGGTTGCCAAACATAAAGGCTTACCTTATCCGCTCATTAGCGAGACGGGCGAGGTAATCGCCGATCCGGACTGGTGGGCCACCATGCAGGCATCGGTACGCAAAAAATGACGGGCCGCCTGATGGATGCCATTCCGCTCAGCATGCTTGCCGGCGTTGGCGCAAGCCAGGCTGGCAAGCTGGCAAAACTCGGGCTGACCACCGTACAGGATCTGCTGCTTCATCTGCCCCTTCGCTACGAAGATCGCACTCAGCTTTACGCCATTAACGACCTTCTGCCCAATATTTACGCCACCGTAGAAGGCGAAGTGCTGCAAAGCGATATCTCTTTTGGCCGCCGCCGAATGCTGACCTGCCAAATCAGCGACGGCACCGGCATCCTGACGCTACGCTTTTTCAATTTTAACGCCGGAATGAAAAACAGCCTGGCGCCTGGCCGACGCGTCACGGCTTATGGTGAAATTAAGCGTGGCCAGCGTGGGGCCGAAATCATTCATCCTGAGTATCGCGTTCAGGGCGATAACAGCGTAGTAGAGTTACAGGAAACGCTGACGCCGGTTTACTCCACGACGGAAGGAGTGCGCCAGGCAACGCTGCGTAATTTGACCGATCAAGCGCTAAAGCTGCAGGATACCTGCCCTA
>DOOK01000433.1:12676-13028 GCA_003512805.1 Erwinia sp.
ACAAGCGCTAAAGCTGCTGGATACCTGCCCTATTGTCGAACTTCTGCCGCCGGAACTGAGTCAGGGAATGATCAGCCTGCCGGATGCGCTACGGATGCTGCACCGACCGCCGCCCGATATGGCGCTGGTGGATCTGGAAAACGGCAGGCACCCTGCGCAACGCCGCCTGATTATGGAAGAGCTGCTGGCCCACAATCTCAGTATGCTGGCGGTGCGAGCGGGCGCCCAGCGCTATCGGGCTTTAGCTATGCCGGCTCGTCATGCGCTGAGCGACAGGCTACTGGCCGCCTTGCCCTTTAAGCCAACTAACGCTCAGGGGCTCGCCGGACAGGAAATAGAGATCGGAAGAGCG
>DOOK01000434.1 GCA_003512805.1 Erwinia sp.
GTGCCAGCGCAATAACGGTGATAACCGGCAGACCAACAGCGGTCAGCAAAAAGCCGAGCGCGGCGATCCAGACGTGTTCCCCGGACTGAATACCCACCATCGGCGGGAAAATAATGTTACCGGCACCTACAAACAGGGCAAATGTCATAAAGCCCAGCGCGAGGATGTCTTTAGAAGTTAAACGATTTGTCATAAGAAGCGGGTTTGCCTGTACTGATGTTGAGTGAAATCGTGATGTCGGTTCTGTTTCCCCGAGCGCCTTTCGCATCCGAGCCGTTATCAAGGCAACTTATCGCCTGAGGGCTATATCGGCACATTTGCGCTATTTATGATCTTTTATACGGGGAATAAATAAAACGGCGGTAAGTAAAACGTTTATAGCGGGGAAAGGCAATACGGGATCGAGAAAGCAGAGTGATATAGCGTAGAAAAAGCTTAAGCCAGATAATCACTTCAGATTACTGGCGAGATGCCTTACATGATTTGTATTTTTTTTATGCTTCCGGGCGGTATTTTCTGCATTATTTGCTTTGAAGGCCGAAAAGGCGCGTATCACCGCGCCTTTTCTCACTTTTGCCTGATTTACCAGACCTGTTTAGCGATATCCACAACCAGGCGCAGCTTGGCCCACTGCTGCTCTTCGGTCAGGCTGTTGCCCTCTTCCGTTGAGGCGAAACCACACTGCGGGCTGAGGCAAATCTGCTCCAGGCTGACGTACTGCGCGGCTTCTGCAATACGCTTTTTCACCGTTTCCGGATCTTCCAATTCGCCGGTTTTTGTGGTTACCAGTCCCAGTACCACCTGCTGTTTGCCCGGCCTGATAAAGCGCAACGGCTCAAATCCACCGGAACGTTCGTTATCGTACTCGAGGAAGAAAGCGTCAATATTGACGGTGCCGAACAGAATTTCCGCGACGGGCTCATAGCCACCTTCGGAAATCCAGGTTGAGCGGAAATTACCGCGGCAGACATGCAGACCCACGATCATGTCATCCGGCTTGCCTTCCAGCGCCTTATTCAGGACCTGAGCATAGGTATTAGCCAGCGCCTGCGGATCGTCCCCGCGTTCACGGATCTGCTGCTTCTGGTCTTCCGAGCACAGGTAAGCCCAGACGGTATCGTCCAGCTGAAGATAGCGACAGCCAGCGTCATAAAAACCTTTAATCGCGTCACGATAAGTCAGGGCCAGATCGGTGAAGTACTCTTCCAAATCCGGATAAACGTTGGCGTCAATAACCTTACGGCCGCCGCGGAAGTGCAGCACGCTTGGGCTTGGGATAGTCATTTTAGGGATTGCGTCACCGCAGATGCTTTTCAGGAAGCGGAAGTCTTCCAGCATCGGATGGTTACTGAACCCCAGCTTGCCGGTGACCTTAACGCCGCGGGCTTTGGTTTGCACACCGTTGAACTGGATCCCCTGCTCGGCTTCGTAACGTTCCACGCCGTCCAGACCGTCAAAGAAATCGAAGTGCCACCATGCGCGGCGGAATTCGCCATCGGTAACCACTTTCAGGCCACTGGCACGCTGCTGCGCGACCACTTCACGAATAGCTTCGTCTTCAGTCTGGCGCAGGGTGGCGGCGTCGATTTCGCCCGCCTGAAATTGCTCGCGGGCCTGTTTGATAGCGGCAGGGCGCAAAAAACTGCCTACAACTTCGGCGCGGTATTGGGCTGAATCTCTTTGCATGATCGGTCACTCCTGGCCTGCGCAGCGGCGCATAATGTCATGATGAAATAATTACTGTTCGTTACTTGAGACATCTGGATGTCTAAATGGCTGGAAGTAAGAGTGGCATGAGAAGGATGCTGTGGCAAACGAGGAAATTTCACCACACTTGAAAAAAATTCATGTTAACGGCGTAAGGCGTCTTTGCGCATAAAAAGCGGCAAACCAGCCTGGAGAAGAGTGTCCGCTCACTCTGGTAGAAAAAGACCCGATAGCGCTAAACGGAAACGCTTGTGCCGCGTCATCCCTAAAAGCGTAAATCCGCCCCGCTCGCCCCCACACAGGTTGGTTAACACAAGTCTGCAAAACAGGCCTCGTGTGGTTGCCTTTAAGGGCATAAACCTGAAAAACAGGCCCGGAACGGTGGCTTAAAGGCGCAAAAAGTGAAAAACAGCTCTTTATATGCCTCTTAAGGGAAGACAAACCTGCCCCAATACGGATGTCTTAAGAAGCGTAAGCTTGCAAAACAGTTCCCCTACGGTTGCCTTTAAAGGGTATGAGCATGATAAACGGCTCCGGCAGGCATGTCTTAAAGGTGAGGGCCTGCCAGGCAGAGCGACAGAATGGTGTTAAGAAGGATGTAAGGACCCGTCGAAAGAATAGCCGATAGTGACAGAGTGCTGATCAGTTCTCCACCATCGCTCTGGCCAGCTTTAACTGCTCATCGGACAGCGGCAGATAGCCAGCCTGCGTCACCAGCGCCTGCCCCTGTGTCGACAGCGCCTGCCGTAAGAAAGCTTTCGTCAGCTGTTCCAGCGGCTGGCCCGGCGCTTTATTAACATAAATATAAAGCGGACGCGCATAGGGGTAACGGCCGCTACGGATATTTTCTACCGTGGGCGCGATTCCACTGGTGCCGTCACGCACGATCGGCAGCGTTTTTACCCCGGTCATGTGCGCGCCCATACTGGCGTAACCGATGCCGTTCAGCGTACTGGCCACCGCCTGAATCACGGCGGCGGAACCGGGATATTCGCCCACGTCGTTACGAAAATCCCCGTTGCACAGGGCCTGCTGGCGGAAGAATCCCCAGGTCCCGGAAGCCGAATTGCGGCCAAAGCGCTGCATGGGACGCTGCGCCCATTCACCCTGCTTTAGCTGGAGATCGCCCCAGTTGTGCACGACAAAGGTCGCGCCGCAGCGGCGGGTTACGGAGAAAATAGCGTCGAGCTGCTGAGCGTTAATGCCCTGCAGCGGATTATCCTGATTCACCACCACGACCAACGCGTCCATTGCCACCGGCACGGCCAGTGGCGCATAACCATAGTGGCTTTCAAACAGCTGGCGTTCTACCGCCTGCATAGGACGGCTCATTGCGCCAAGCTGCGCGGCGCCTGCTGCCAGTGCAGTAGGTGCAGTCGACGATCCTGCTGCCTGAATCTGGACATTGACGCCCGGATAATGGCGATTAAAACTCTCGCCCCAGAGCGTCATCAGCGTTCCCAGCGTATCCGATCCCACGCTGCTGAGGTTGCCTGCGAGCATCGCGTCGTTCGCGCCTGTTGCCGAGCCGCACAGCAGCATCAGCACAAAAACCCACTTTTTCATTTTCTTATCCACCCGCTCAATGGACCGCATTCTGAGCCAGTTCACCGTTGACGATCAACCTTGCAGGCAACGAGAAGCTAAAACAGGTCTCTTTACCCGGCTGGCTGGTAATCTCCAGCCGGGCGTGATGATGGCTGAGCGCGTGCTTGACGATAGCCAGCCCCAGCCCGCTGCCGCCTGTCTGCCGCGAGCGCGCTTTATCAACACGATAAAAACGCTCGGTCAGGCGAGGGATATGCTCCGCAGCAATGCCGGGGCCGTTGTCACAGACCTTAAATTGCGCCCCGTGCGGCGTTTTTTTCCAGCTGACGGTAATCCGCGTGCCGTCTGGCGTGTGGTTGACAGCGTTATAGACAAGGTTAGAAATGGCGCTGCGCAACTGCTCATCATTGCCAAATACCCGCAGCTGCGGATCGGCGGAGAAATGAATGTCGTGCCGGTTCTGGCTGAGCGTTTCTGCCTCGCGCTGTAGCAGCCGCAGCATCAGCGGCACATCAACCTTTTCCTGTAAATTGAGCGCGGGCGCGGCTTCGATACGCGACAGCGTCAGCAGCTGCTTAACCAGCGCATCCATGCGGCGGGTTTGCTCCTGCATGGTATGCAGCGCCTTATCACGTGACGGGCCTTCCAGCACCGCATCGCTCATCATTTCCAGATACCCCTGGAGCACGGTAAGCGGCGTGCGCAGCTCGTGG
>DOOK01000436.1 GCA_003512805.1 Erwinia sp.
CGCGATCTGAACGTGACGTTACTGCCACGCGGCAAGATCACCGTGCTGCTGGGGCCGAACGGCTGCGGGAAATCAACGCTATTGCGCTCAATTGCCGGACTGAATCAGGCACAGGGCGAACTGTGGCTGAACGGGACAGAGCTGCTGAGCCAGCCGTTTGCTCGCCGGGCAGAAAAAGTGGTTTACCTGCCGCAGTCGCTGCCCGCTGGCGTTCACCTGCACGTTCTTGAATCAATTATCGTCGCTCAGCGTGCTTCTGGTACAGGCGGCAACGCGTCGAGCGAGGCGGATGTGATGGCGCTGCTGGAAAGGCTGGGTATTGCGCACCTGGCGCTAAGCTACCTCGATCAGCTTTCTGGTGGTCAGAAGCAGCTGGTCGGCCTGGCGCAGTCGCTAATCCGTCGTCCGGAACTGCTGCTACTGGATGAGCCGCTTAGCGCGTTGGATCTGAACTACCAGTTTCACGTTATGGATTTAGTGCGCCGCGAAACCAGCAAACGAAATATCGTTACCGTGGTGGTAGTGCACGACATTAATATCGCTCTGCGCCATGGCCAACACGTGCTGATGCTGCAAAACGGCGGCCTGATTGCCGACGGCCCGCCGGAAGAGGTGATCACGCCAGAAAGCCTGGCAAAGGTCTATGGCGTACGAGGACGTATAGAGCGCTGTTCGCAGGGAACGCCGCAGGTGCTGATTGACGGGCTGGTCAGCGAGCCGGTTTCCTGAGTCGCTATCGATTGAGATAAAAAAGGCCGGGAAGGTCCCGGCCCTGAAGGATTACGCCAGCAGGTAGCGGGCGTGGAAGCGCAGATGATCTTCCACAAAGCTGGCGATAAAGTAGTAGCTATGATCGTAACCGGGCTGGATGCGCACGGTCAGCGGATAGTTTTTCTCGCGGGCTACCGCTTCCAGCCTCTCCGGACGTAGCTGATCGGCCAGGAACTGATCGCTGTCGCCCTGATCCAGCAGCATCGGCAGCCTGTGCGTAGCCTGCTGCATCAGCAAACAACTGTCCCAGGCTTCCCACTGTGCGCGATCCTCACCCAGATAAGCCGTAAAAGCCTTCTCGCCCCACGGGACCTGGGTAGGATTAACGATGGGCGCAAAAGCAGAGGCCGACACAAAACGCTGCGGATTACGCAGTGCCAGCATCAGCGCACCGTGCCCGCCCATAGAATGCCCCATAACCGCCTGACGATCGCTGACGTTAAAGTTGCCGGCAACCAGCGCGGGCAGTTCTTCCGTCAGGTAGTCATACATGCGGAAATGGGCATCCCATGGCGCCTGGGTAGCATTCAGATAGAATCCGGCACCCTGGCCCAGATCGTAGGCTTCGTTATCAGGCACCACTTCGCCGCGCGGGCTGGTATCCGGCATGACCAGCACCAGGCCCAGCTCCGCCGCTACGCGCTGTGCGCCCGCTTTGGTCGAGAAATTCTCGTCGCTACAGGTCAGACCGGCCAGAAACCACAGTACCGGTGGGGCAGCATCGCCCTGCGGGCCAGGCAAAAAAATGCTGAAGGTCATCGAGCAGTTCAGCGTGGCCGACTGGTGGCGGTAGCGCTGCTGCCAGCCGCCAAACATACGGTGTTCTTCCAGTAACTCCAGGGTGGATGCCATCCTTGTCTCCTTTATTTAGAAAAATGCACCACGGAACGAATGGATTTCCCTTCATGCATCAGATCGAACGCATCGTTGATCTCTTCCAGCGGCATGTTATGAGTGATGAAATCATTCAGCTGGAATTCGCCGTCCAGGTAACGCTGTACGATACCCGGCAGCTGCGAGCGGCCTTTCACGCCGCCAAATGCGGAGCCACGCCAGACGCGTCCGGTAACCAGTTGGAACGGACGGGTAGAAATTTCTTCGCCTGCACCGGCCACGCCGATAATAACCGATTCGCCCCAGCCTTTATGGCAGCATTCCAGGGCAGAACGCATCACGTTAACGTTGCCGATGCACTCAAAGGAGAAATCAACGCCGCCATCGGTCATTTCAACAATGACATCCTGAATCGGCTTATCGTAATCTTTTGGATTAATCAGGTCGGTGGCGCCCAGCTTTCTTGCTAGATCGTACTTGCTGGTGTTGATATCGATGCCGATAATGCGACCCGCTTTCGCCATCTTCGCACCAATAATCGCTGAAAGACCGATGCCGCCCAGGCCAAAGATCGCCACGGTGTCGCCTTCTTTCACTTTTGCCGTATTCATCACCGCACCCATACCGGTGGTGACGCCACAGCCGAGCAGGCAAACTTCTTCCAGCGGCGCTTCTTTACTGATTTTCGCCAGCGAAATTTCCGGAATAACGGTATATTCCGAGAAGGTTGAAGTGCCCATATAATGGAAAATTGGCTTACCGTCCTTAAAGAAACGGGTGGTACCGTCCGGCATCAGGCCTTTGCCCTGAGTGGCACGGATAGCCTGGCACAGGTTGGTTTTGCCGGAGAGGCAGAACTTACATTTGCCGCATTCCGGCGTGTACAGCGGGATAACGTGATCGCCCACTGCCACGCTGGTGACGCCTTCGCCTACCGCTTCCACAATACCGCCGCCTTCGTGACCAAGGATAGCCGGGAAAACGCCCTCAGGATCCTTACCGGACAAAGTATAAGCGTCCGTGTGGCAGACGCCGGTTGCTACGATGCGAACCAGCACTTCGCCTTTCTGTGGCGGCATCAGGTCGACTTCTTCAATCGACAGGGGCTCGCCGGCGGCCCAGGCCACAGCGGCGCGAGTTTTAATCATCTGCATATCAGTGTATTCCTTGTAAGGTGACTTGTTGCCGTTTGGCATGGATTGGCGAGCGGCCTGACGCCGCTCAAACCCTTTAATTATGGCTGAATTTCATCGTCCGGGGAGCGCTCTATAATCAGGTACTTCAGCGCCTTGACGTTGGGGGTAAAGGCTTCCCGACGCCATACCAGATAAGTGGCGGTTTCGCTGATATCTGCAGGCAACGCATGTTTTTGAACCTGTCCCGGTGCGGCTATTTTTTCCAGCACCGATTCCGGCAGAATGGCCAGTCCGGCGCCGCTGGCCACGCAGGCCAGCATGGCGTGATAAGACTGAATTTCCATCCAGGGGCCGGGAGAAGTCCCCGCCTGACGAAACCAGTTTTCTAAACGCTGACGGTAAGAACAGCCGGGGCGGAAAGCAAAAAGCGTATCGCCTGCCGCATCTTCAGGGCGCTGGATTGGCGCATGGCTCAGATGGCTGATCAGCACCATACGCTCGCTAAAGGTTTTGCAGCTGTTCAGCTCATCGGCCACGACCGGGCCTTCGGCCAGCGCGGCTGCCAGCGTCCCTTTGCGCACCTGCTCAATGATTTCGCCGGAGGTGCCGGTTACGAGTGAGAGCGTGACCTCAGGATAGCGTTGATGGTAGGTCGAAAGTAAAGAGGGCAGATGGACAGCGGCGGTGCTTTCCATCGACCCCAGAGCAAAAATGCCGCCAGGCTCGCCGTTGTGCGTCATGGCCAGGGCTTCTTCGCTGAGGGCCAGGATCCGCTGTGCATAAC
>DOOK01000060.1:0-3157 GCA_003512805.1 Erwinia sp.
GTTTTACCGCCAACGGCATAGCAGATTTTTGAACCGACGCACACTTCGACTTTTCTTTTCACGCAAAAGGGCCTGTGAGCTGACGATGGCCGATACGCTACTTTTAGTCCCCAGGCACTCAGGATCAGGCGGTCTGTTTTTCTAAATCCAACAGCCAGACCATCGCCTCCTTCCGACTGCTACCGCACATTTCAGCATCGGGTTTCAGGCTGCCGCATACCGCCGGCCGCAGCGGTGAGGTGAAAATTTTGCAGCGCTGCTGTTCATCCAGCTGAACGCAGGGTGTATTAGCCGGTTTACCTTGAGGCATACCGGGTATCGGCGTGGAAATAGACGGCGCGGTACAGCAGGCGCCGCAGGAAGCTCGACATTGCATGAATTATCCCCTTTAAGAAACGCGACAATAGCAGGCGCGTTGGGGGAATACTATGCCCGTGGCCCCCGCTTTTCTTCATCGTTCAGCACTTGCCTGAAGCCGTCAGCAAGAGTAATTTGTCGCGAACATTTTCATCGTCCCTTTCACTGAGATAAAACGATGCCAAGAGCAAACGAAATCAAAAAAGGCATGGCCGTGAGCCATAACGGTAAGCTGCTGTTAGTCAAAGATATTGATGTACAAAGTCCCAGCGCGCGCGGGGCCTCCACGCTGTATAAAATGCGCTTTACCGATATTCGCACCGGCATGAAAGTCGAAGAACGCTTCAAAGGTGACGACATTCTGGACGCGATTTCGCTGAGCCGCCGTCAGGTTACCTTTTCTTACGTGGACGGTGATGAGTATGTCTTTATGGATGATGAGGACTACACCCCTTACGTTTTCAAAAAAGATCAGATCGAAGAAGAGCTGCTGTTCATTCCGGAAGGCGGCATCCCCGGCATCCAGGTCCTGACAATGGATGGTCAGATTCTTGCGCTTGAACTGCCGCAAACGCTGGATATGGAAATTATCGAAACCACGCCAGGGATCAAAGGCGCTTCCGCCAGCGCCCGTACCAAACCCGCAACCATGAGCACGGGCCTGGTCATTCAGGTGCCGGAATACCTTAGCAGCGGCGAACGTATCCGCATTCACATCGCTGAACGCCGCTATATGGGCCGCGCAGATTAACTAACCGGCGTGCTTCGCCGTGATTGTCACGACGCTACGGATAGTTAATTGTCAGCACGCCTTGTCATCGTGGCTGGTCCAGCCAGCCTACGTCGGGGCGATGCCCGACGGCAGCGTGCCGTTGGCTGGTAAAGAGACGCGCGTAACGATGTCTGACCGTTACGGTAACAGGACGCACTAATTTGATTTTGTGTCTGTTCCATCATCCAGCCTGGCTCCGTCAACGCGCCGGAAAAAGCGCTCGCGCCTGTTCCTGCGGCAGGCGTCGCCAGTACACTTCTTGTTGAAACCAAAAAACAGGGCCAGCGAAAAGTTAAGTTTGCTCATACTTATATTAGCGTCTGCTTAATTAACAGAGTCGGCAATACGCTTTCCGATACCCGATAAGCACAACCGGCCACCACTCAAGGAGAAAACAATGACCCGCGTAAACCTGATTACCGGTTTTCTGGGCAGCGGCAAAACCACCACGCTGCTGCACCTGCTGGCGCAGAAACCCCCGGAGGAACAGTGGGCGGTGCTGGTTAATGAGTTTGGCGAAGTGGGTATAGACGGTGCACTGCTGGCGGAAAGCGGTGCGGTGCTGAAAGAGATCCCCGGCGGCTGCATGTGCTGCGTTAACGGCCTGCCGATGCAGGTGGGCCTGAACATGCTGCTGAAGCAAACAAAGCCTCACCGCCTGCTAATTGAGCCGACTGGTCTTGGGCATCCCAAACAAATCCTGGATTTGCTTTCTGCTGAAGTTTATCAGCCGTGGCTGACGCTGGATGCCACGCTTTGCCTGCTGGATCCACGCCAGCTGGATGATTCTCGTATTACGGCCAATGAAAATTTCCGCGATCAGCTCGCAGCGGCCGATATTATCGTCGCTAATAAAGAAGACCGCTGGGATGAGTCCACCCTGGCGACACTGCAAAGCTGGCGCGCGCAGGATGCTCAACAACGCCCCATTATTCCCGCACGTTTCGGCCAAATTGCAGGCGAGCTGCTGACGCGTCCACGGTTGAACCACCAGCCGCTGCCGCAGGCGGAGCATCATCACGCTAAACCCACTTCCCGGCTGGCGGCACTGGCTCCGGTGCAAAATACGCGCTGGCGGCGCTCGCTGAATCAGGGCCAGGGTTATTACTCCTGCGGCTGGGTGTTCGATGCCGACACCGTGTTTGATACGGTTGGCCTGCTGGAATGGGCGCGGCTGGCCCCCGTTAGTCGGGTTAAAGGCGTGGTGCGCATTCAGGAGGGCCTGCTGAGCGTAAACCGCCAGGGAGAGGATCTGAATATCGAAACACGCCAGGCCGCGCCGCCGGACAGTAGAATCGAGATTATTCATGAAGAAGAGGCTGACTGGAATCATCTCCAGGCTTCTTTGTTGAAGCTTCGTTTAACTGATGTTGTATAATGTACGCGGTTGTTTCTTTTTAACTTAATTTTAATAAAATGCGTACTAATCAACTAATAGTCATCATGGTGCTTAACGCGCTGGGACTGGCTCTCTTTTTTTCGTGGTATCTGCCGGACCACCACGGTGCCTGGTTTACGCTGGATAAAACCCTCTTTTACTGGTTTAACGAGCGGCTGGTCACCAATAAAGCGCTATTATGGCTGGTCGCAGTTACCAACTTTCGTCCTTTTGATGCCGTCTCGCTACTGGCTATGGGCGCGCTTTATTACAGCTTCTGGCGGCGTGAAACGCCTCAGGGCCGCAGGCGGCTCCTCGCCATCGGTATCACCATGCTGCTGACGGCAGTGGTGCTGAACCAGCTTGGTCATCTGATCCCGGTTTCGCATCCCAGCCCGACAAAGTATTTTCCGGGTGTCCATCATGTGACGACATTAACCGGCATTCCGACTAAAGACGCCTCTTCTGACAGCTTCCCGGGCGATCACGGGATGATGTTGATGATTTTTGCCAGCTTTATGCTGCGTTATTTTGGCCGTCGTGCTTTTTTTATCGCCGTTGGCATCGTACTGGTATTCGCTACGCCACGCATTATGATCGGCGCGCATTGGTTTACCGATGTGGCAGTAGGTTCACTTTCTGTGGTGCTG
>DOOK01000060.1:3219-13217 GCA_003512805.1 Erwinia sp.
TCACTTTCTGTGGTGCTGGTAGGCGCGAGCTGGTGGCTAATTACGCCGGGTAGCGACTGGATGGTAAATATGTTGACTCGCACTTTGCCGGGTAAATATAAGCCAGCTAATTAATTTAACTGTTTTTTTACCGCTTACAGAAGCAACGAAAGGCGATTAAATTCGCGTTCGTTGCTTTTTTTTATGCGACGCAAGTCGCAAAATCCCACTTTATGCAACAGCCGTAATGATGTTTAGCAGCCAGCGGATTCCTCTGCCGTTAACAACCCTACAGCAGGATTAAACTGAATTCAGGAGAGTGCACGTTTTTTAGTGCTTTTTTAACCCGACCCACCTCAGGTTTTTGCCGTTTCCGCCGATAAAGTGGCCAGAGTGCGACTTCCCTGTTTCTTATCATAAAAATCCACAAAAAAGTCGGCAAAACCCCTCGCCAGCGCGGTGGTAATCGGGTAATCTCATTTCGGATTAGGACAAAGCTGTAAGATATTTCCATTATTTACATTTTAAACTGTGCGCTTTAGCACAATTTTAATTTCGTGGAATTGTCTTACCCCTGCGCGCTAATTAATCTCGTTCCGTTTCGCATAGCTAGCGACTTCTGTCGTTAAGGACTTCAAGGGATCACAAACATAATGGTCAAGTCTCAACCGATTCTGAGATATATATGGCGGGTATTGCCCGCAGTGGCTTTAGCCACGCTGCTTTCAGCCTGTAGCTCAATGAATACCAACAGCAATGCACAAACTGATACGCATGCAGTTAAGGGCCATAACGGCTTTTTACTTCAGGCGTCTCAGGATGAATTCGAACAGATGGTTCAGAATGTGGATATTAAATCCCGCCTGATGGATCAATATTCGGACTGGAAGGGCGTTCGTTACCGTCTTGGCGGTACCAGTAAACGCGGCATTGACTGCTCTGCCTTCGTGCAGACCACTTTTCGTGAACAGTTTGGCCTGGATCTGCCCCGCTCGACCTATGAACAGGAAGATACCGGCAAAAGTATCCAGCGCGGCAAACTGCGTGCGGGCGATTTAGTGTTGTTCCGCGCCGGCTCTACCGGTCGCCACGTCGGGATTTACCTGGGCAACGATAATTTCGTTCATGCCTCGACCAGCAGCGGCGTAATGATTTCTAATCTCAACGACGCGTACTGGAAAAATCGCTACCGCGAAGGCCGTCGGGTACTGAGCCGAACACACAGCTAATTTCCCTGAAGTCTGTGCAAAACGAGAAGCTTTTCTGACGAAAAACCCTGCTATAAGCGGGGTTTTTTTATGGGGAAAGTCTGTATCCCGATGCCTTTATTGGCCTCAAAAAGCTTAGCCGAAAAACGAGATCGTATAAAACGGTTGTCCGTTCTCTCTTGTATTAACCGGACCTGGACCACCGCAGGTATCAAGTTCTCAGCAGCCTGTATTTGCACCTGTTTTAATAAGACTGTTTCAGCATAATGGTTTGTCAGACTGCGGCTTCATTATTGGCCTGAGCGAAATAAAAAATATAACCCCTTATAAAAGCAAAGTTAATCAAAATAATAAGAAGACAAACGGCACTTTCCCGGTATATCCTGCCGGATTAAAACGGCGTCTGTTGTGCAGGACAGCGCAATGACTAAATGGGCACTTTCGGGAGATAAACCCCATGCCACTCTCATCAAGCCTTACGCGGCCACTCCTCAGTCCGCGCAAGATTGCCTGCTTCAGCGCGACCTTCGGCTTCTTTCTGTTTCTGGCATTTATTATCATCACGCTGATCGTTATGCTCCACCGTCGGGCCGATAATCACGATCGGCTGGCTAAAAATACCCAGGCTTACGTGCTGACCACGCTCGGTGAACTCAAGCGGAACCTGCTGCCGCTGCAAACACTGCCCTACCCCGCCTGCTCCGCTATAGAAGATGACCTGAGTCAGCGAGCCGCCTTCGACGATAATATTCAGGCTATCCTGCTGGTTAAGCATAATAAGACCTGGTGCTCTTCGCTGGCCGGGGAAACGTCAACTGATATAGGGCAGTTTTCCCCCTCAACGGATACCCGCAAGCCGCTGGATATTCAACTTGCTGCCGCACCGCAAACGCCTGACAAGCCGGTTCTGCATCTTTGGCTGCAAAGTGGCGAAGCAGGTGACGGCATTCTGGTCACCCTGAAGATTAACCTGACGCCGTGGCTGCTGTTTACCGAACGACAGCATGATATGACGGGGATAGCCATTGTGACCGGCAAAAGCGCCTTAACCAGCTGGGAGCAGCGGGTAACGGATGCAAGTTCGCTTCCCGATGACGCGATAAAGACGATGACGCTGCCCGGCTACCCTTTACAATTAAAAATTTACGGCAGCATGCTGAATGCTGACGATATCGCCCTGGTCCTGCTGGCCGGTTTGTTGCTCAGCCTGACTGGCGGACTCGCCTGTTATGCACTGCTCACCCTGTTGATCCAGCCAGGCAAAGAAATTCTGCAGGGCATTCGGCGCGGCGAATTTCATGTAGAGTACCAGCCGGTTATCGCCGCAGCGACCGGCCAGGCCTGCGGGCTGGAGGCACTGCTGCGCTGGACGCACCCCGAGGCGGGCCGCATTCCACCCGATGCCTTTATCCGCTACGCCGAAAATAAAAACCTGATTGTGCCCCTGACACGTCATCTGTTTGAGCTGGTAGCACGAGATTGCCATGTGCTGCAGCATGCCGTCCCGGCCGGCACCAACCTGAACCTGAACCTCTCCCCCGCTCACCTGAGCGATAAAGGTTTTTATCAGGACGTTTTACGGTGGCTGGACGCGATGCCGCAGGATCACTTCAGCTATGTTTTTGAAATTACAGAACGCACCATGGTTGAAACCCGCAACGCCCAGTCGGTCTTCGACTGGCTGCGCAGCCATGATATTCGTATCGCGCTGGATGATTTCGGTACTGGCCATAGCGCCCTGATCTATCTGGAAAAGTTCCGCTTTGACTACCTGAAAATAGATCGTGGGTTCGTGAAGAATATTGCCCGGGAGTCGTTTTCTTCACCGGTGCTGGATGCGGTGCTGGCGCTGGCGAAAAAGCTTAACCTGCTGACCGTAGCGGAAGGTGTGGAAACCGGCGAGCAGGCCCGCTGGCTGCGCCATCGCGGCGTCTGTCATTTTCAGGGCTTTTTGTTCAGCCGGCCGCGTACGGTAGCCCAGCTGATTGAATATTTTCAGCATGAGCGCAGCGAGCCAGCTGCAGGATAAACTATTGCGCTACGCTTTTTAAACGTGCTTCGCTGGTGCCTTGCTTCCGCCCTGTGCCTCTGGCAGGCTGAGGACTGTGCCCGTTTTTATCTGAATCGGACAACAAGATGATTTTTCGCTGGGTAGCTATGCTGCTGTTCTGCTGTGCCACAACGACGGCACGGGCTGAAAATATTCATGAGAGCTACGCCTTTGCCCAAATGGGTGAGCCTAAATACGCCGTCAACTTCACGCATTTTGACTATGCCAATCCGGCCGCGCCCAAAGGCGGTAGCGCGACGCTTGCCACCATCGGAACTTACGACAATTTTAATCGCTTTGCCTCGCGTGGTAATCCGGCACAGGGTACGGATATGCTTTACGATCCGCTGTTTGTTAGCTCGGAAGACGAAGTCGATAGTTATTATCCCCTGATTGCCGAATTCGCTCGCTACCCGGACAGCTACCGTTGGGTAGAGGTAACGCTCAACCCCCGGGCGCGTTTCCATGACGGCACCCCCATTACCGCAGCAGATGTCGCTTTCACCTTTGCTAAACTTATGCAGCAAGGAGTCCCTCAGTTTCGGGTATTTTATAAAGGCATCACCGCCAAAGTTATTGCGCCACTGACGGTGCGTTATGAGCTGCCGACCGGCAGTAAAGATATGATGCTTTCCCTGCTTTCCCTGCCTGTTTTCCCTCAAAACTTCTGGAAGGATCATGATCTCAGTGAGCCGTTATCCACGCCGCCGCCCGGGAGCGGACCGTATCGTGTTTCCGCCTATAAAGTCGGCCAGTCCGTGACCTGGTCGCGGGTGAAAGATTACTGGGCCGCCGACCTGCCCGTTAATAGAGGCCGTTTTAATTTTGATACGCTGCGCTACGACTACTATCTGGATGACAACGTGGCTTTCGAGGCGTTTAAAGCCGGTGCGTTTGACTTCCGCGCCGAAGGGGCCGCCAAAAAGTGGGCCACGCAGTATCGCGGACGGAATTTCGACAACCATTTCATCGTTAAAGATGAAAAGCCGAATACCGTGACTACCGCTTCAAACTGGCTGGCGTTCAACGTGCAGAAACCACTGTTCACCGATCGACGCGTCCGTGAAGCGATGTCGCTGGCGTTTGATTTTGAATGGATGAACAAAGCGCTTTTTTACGGGGCTTATCAGCGAACCCGCAGCTATTTTCAGAATACGGACTATGCCGCTACCGGCTATCCGGATGCCAAAGAGCTGGAAATCCTGGCCCCTTTTAAGGGCAAAATTCCTGATGAAGTCTTCTCACAGATTTACCGGCCGCCGCATACCGACGGCAGCGGTTACGATCGCGGTAACCTGCTGAAAGCCACATCGCTGCTGCAGCAGGCTGGCTGGACGTTAAAAAACCAACGTCTGGTCAATGCCAGCGGCCAGCCTTTTACGTTTGAGCTGCTGCTGCGTAGCGGCGGCAACGATCAGTGGGTGCTGCCTTTTCAGCACAATCTGGCACGGCTGGGCATCACGCTGGTCATTCGTCAGGTAGACAGCTCGCAGTTCCTCGCGCGCGTGCGTAAAAGCGACTTTGATATGCTGGTTTCGCCCTATCCGGCTATCCCTTACCCGGACAATAATCTGCAACTTTACTGGTCGAGCAACTATGTGAACTCGACTTATAACCGACCGCATGTGACCAATCCGGTTATCGATCAGCTGCTTGCACAGATCAATCAGCATCAGAGCGATGAAGCCGCGCTGCTGCCGCTGGGCCGTGCACTGGATCGGGTGCTGCTGTGGAACTATTACATGATCCCGATGTGGTATAGTGCCAGCAATCGCTACGCCTGGTGGGATAAGTTTTCCATGGCCGCCGAGCGACCGACTTATTCTTTAGGCTTCGACAGCTGGTGGTATGACGTGAATAAAGCCGCACAGCTGCCGGCCCAGCATCGTTAAGGAGAAAGGTTTGGGCGCTTATTTATTACGCAGGCTTTTATTCATCATCCCCACGCTGTGGGCGATTATCACCATTAACTTTTTTATTGTGCAGATTGCGCCGGGCGGCCCGGTCGATCAGGCGCTGGCCAATATTGAATTTGGTCAGACTACCGGCATGCCAGGCTCGGGGAATGTGCCGCAGGTACAGGGGCGCAGCGCGTTACACGCTCAGCCGGGCGATAGCCAGTATCGCGGTTCACGAGGGCTGGATCCGGAAGTGGTGGCGGAAATCACGAAACGCTACGGTTTCGATAAACCCATGTATCAACGCTATCTGACGATGCTGTGGAACTATGTCCGTTTCGACTTTGGGGACAGCCTGTTTCGCAGCAGCTCGGTGCTACAGCTGATAAAAGAAAGCCTGCCGGTTTCCATCTCGCTGGGACTGTGGAGCACGCTGATTATCTATCTGGTCTCGATTCCCTTAGGCATCCGCAAAGCCGTGCATAACGGCAGCGCCTTTGATATCTGGAGCAGCTCGCTGATTATCATCGGCTACGCTATTCCCTCTTTTCTGTTCGCCACGCTGCTTATTGTGCTGTTTGCAGGTGGCAGCTACCTGGACTGGTTCCCGCTACGCGGGCTGGTGTCGGCGCAGTTTGATACGCTTCCCTGGTACGACAAAATTACGGATTACCTCTGGCATATTACGCTGCCGGTGCTGGCGACGGTCATCGGTGGCTTTGCCACGCTAACCATGCTGACCAAAAATTCGTTTCTTGATGAGATCCGCAAGCAGTACGTGATTACGGCACGAGCCAAGGGACTGGATGAGAGCAAAATCCTCTACCGTCACGTTTTCCGCAACGCCATGCTGCTGGTGATCGCCGGCTTTCCGGCCACGTTTATCAGCATGTTCTTTACCGGATCGCTGCTGATTGAGGTGATGTTCTCTTTGAATGGCCTGGGTTTACTGGGCTACGATGCCACCATTCAGCGTGACTATCCGGTCATGTTCGGCACGCTCTATATTTTCACTTTGATTGGCCTGCTGCTGAATATCCTCAGTGATATCACCTATACGCTGGTCGATCCGCGCATTGATTTTGAAGGTCGCAGATGAGCCGATTAAGCCCCGTTAATCACGCACGCTGGCAGCGTTTTCGACATAATCGTCGTGGCTATTGGTCGCTGTGGATTTTTGCCGTTCTGTTTGTGCTCTGCCTCGGCTCCGAGCTGCTGGCTAATGATAAGCCGCTGCTGGTGCGCTACGACCACCGTTTCTATTTTCCGCTGCTGGTGGATTACAGCGAAACCGATTTTGGCGGCCAGCTGGCGACAGAAGCCGATTACCAGGATCCGTGGCTGAAGTCGCGTCTCGATCGGGCTGGTTGGGCCCTCTGGGCGCCGATTAAATTTGGTGACGACACCATTAACTTTGCTTCCAGCGTGCCTTTTCCTTCCCCACCCTCGCTACAAAACTGGCTGGGCACCGATGCCAACGGCGGCGACGTGCTGGCGAGGATCCTGTATGGCACGCGCATTTCACTGCTGTTTGGCCTGATGCTGACGCTGATGTCCAGCGTGGTCGGCATTATTGTAGGCGCCTGCCAGGGCTATTACGGCGGGCGAATCGATCTGTGGGGCCAGCGCTTTATTGAAGTCTGGTCAGGAATGCCCACGCTATTTTTAATCATTCTGCTGTCGAGCGTGGTGCAGCCAGGTTTTTGGTGGCTGCTGGCCATTAACGTGCTGTTTGGCTGGATGCAGCTGGTCGGTGTGGTGCGCGCAGAGTTTTTACGCGCACGCAATTTTGATTACATCCGTGCTGCACAGGCGTTAGGCGTTGGCGACCGCACTATTATGCTGCGTCATATGCTGCCGAACGCGATGGTGGCGACGCTGACCTACCTGCCTTTTATTCTCTGCGGTTCCATAACCACGCTGACCTCGCTGGATTTCCTCGGCTTTGGACTGCCGATGGGGTCGCCCTCGCTCGGCGAGTTATTGCTACAGGGTAAAAACAACCTGCAGGCCCCCTGGCTTGGCATGGCGGCCTTCTTCTCGCTGGCGATCTTGCTGTCGCTGTTAATTTTTATCGGTGAGGCGGTTCGTGACGCCTTCGATCCCAGTAAGGTGCACTGATGTCGTTGCTGACCGTCAAAAACTTAAGCATTGCCTTTCGCCAGGCCGGCGTCGAGCGTCAGGTGGTCGATAATTTGTCGTTGAGCGTGGCAGCAGGCGAAACGCTGGCCCTGGTGGGCGAATCTGGCTCGGGCAAAAGCGTGACCGCGCTGTCCATGATGCGTCTGCTACCCGGGCCGCCGGTGGTCTATCCGCAGGGCGAAATTCTGTTCGCTGGTCAGGACGTGCTGAAGGCCGATGAGCGTACGCTGCGCGGCCTGCGCGGCAACCGCATGGCCATGATTTTTCAGGAACCCATGGTCTCGCTGAACCCGCTGCATAGCATTGAAAAGCAGCTGTATGAAGTGTTGTCACTGCATCGCGGGATGCGCGCGGCGGCAGCGAAAGCCGAAATCCTTAGCTGTCTGGATCGTGTGGGTATCCGGCAGCCCGCGAAGCGGCTGGGCGATTTCCCCCATCAACTTTCCGGCGGTGAACGGCAGCGGGTCATGATTGCCATGGCTCTGCTGACGCGCCCGCAACTGCTGATCGCCGATGAGCCGACTACCGCGCTTGACGTCACCGTGCAGGCGCAAATCCTGACGCTGCTCAAAGAGCTGAAGCAGGAGATGAATATGGGCCTGCTGTTTATTACCCATAATCTGAACATTGTCCGACAGCTGGCCGACAACGTGCTGGTAATGCGTAACGGTCAGGGCGTGGAGCGCAATACCACTCACCAGCTGTTCAGCGCGCCTGAACATCCCTATACCCGCACGCTGCTGAATGCAGAGCCGGAAGGCAAACCCGATCCGGTCGACCGCACGACGACGCCGCTATTACGGGTCAGCAATCTCAGCGTCGCGTTTTCCCTTACAAAGGGGCTGATGCGCCGCGTGACAGGCAAGCATCAGGCACTCAAATCGCTGAGCTTCGAACTGCGGCCGGGTGAAAGCCTGGGGCTGGTTGGCGAATCCGGTTCGGGTAAAAGCACCACCGGCCTGGCACTGCTGCGGCTGATCGAGGCCGAAGGCGAAATCTGGCTGGGCGACCATCCCCTGCACCAATGGAACCGCAGGCAAATGCTGCCGGTGCGCCGTCAGCTGCAGGTGGTTTTTCAGGATCCCAATTCCGCGCTCAATCCCCGGCTGAACGTGCAGCAGATTATCGAGGAAGGCTTACAGGTGCACCAGCCTGAACTTTCTGCGGAGCAGCGGGAGGCATTGGTGATTCAGGCCATGCAGGAGGTGGGGCTGGACGCCGAAACCCGGCATCGCTATCCGGCAGAATTTTCCGGCGGACAGCGACAAAGGATCGCTATCGCACGTGCGCTGATCCTTCAGCCCCAACTGATCGTGCTGGACGAACCGACCTCTTCCCTGGATCGCTCCGTGCAAAAACAGATCCTGGCGCTGTTGAAGAAGCTGCAGCAGGATCGTCAGCTGGCCTATATTTTTATCAGCCACGATCTGCGCGTAGTCAGAGCGCTTTGCCACCAGGTAGTGGTGCTGCGACAGGGGGAAGTCGTGGAGCAAGGTGATTGCGAAACTATTTTTACCGCGCCAAAAGCGCGTTATACGCAGGCGTTGATCGAGCTTGCCTGAGCGGAACTCAGGCAGGCATATCTTTAAAGGCTTCGGCTATGCCAACGCCAAAGTTTTTCAGGCGGCAGGTAGTGGCGCATTCGTTATAGCGCGACACGAACAGGCAAGGCTCGCCTTCCCATTCGACCACCGCGCTATCAAGCTGAATTTCTGCCAGCGCTTCCTTCAGCATCTGCATGATATCCCAGGCCTGTACGCCCTGATGGCTGAGCAGGCTCAGGCCTACCAGATCATCTTCCGCCTCTACACCGCTGAACGCACGCGGTTCCAGCCGGTTTCCGGCTCCCCAGCGATAGCTCTGCGGCAGTCGATGCACCACCGAATGTTGTAATCTGTTCACCCTTGCTCCCCAGCCCGTAGCCATCATCATTTTTCCCCGTTTCCGATCGTGCACATACCCCTCTTTGAGGGTTTGATACCGTCAGTTCGTGATTTTGTTCTCATTTTTACCGCGTCGGCGCCGTAATAACAATCAATATTGTTGCACAAAAGTAATTTAAGCTTAGTTGTTTTTACAATAAGGCAACATTATTACCCGGGCGCGCAGAAAAGACGGGAAGCGAAGCCTCCCGTTTTAGTAGAGAATTCAGCGAGTCAGGTGTTTGTGGGGACGCGTAGCGTAGATAAACAGCAGTACGGAAAGCGTGGCGCAGATAAAAATGGAGCCGACCATCGGCCAGGCGCTGGTAAAGGTCATGGTTGAAAGCAGCGCGCCCACCAGTGCCCCGACGCCAAAGCGCAGCGTACCCGCCAGGGAAGAGGCGGTACCCGCCATATGGGGGAACTCTTCCAGGATCACCGCCATCGCGTTAGAAGAGACCATCGCCACGCAGCCGATAAACATCGCCACGCCAAACACCAGTGGCAGGAAACCGAGGTTCAGTGCGCTGACCACCATCAGCCAGATGCCCATTGAAAACTGGATGAGCAGCCCCAGACGGAACATGGTCAAGGGGCCGAAGCGCCGCACGCAGCGGCTGTTCAGCAGCGTCATCAGAAACAAAAACACCACGTTAAGGGCGAAGTAGTAGCCAAAATCCTGCGGTGAAATATGGTTTAGTTCAATATAAACAAACGGCCCGACGTTCAGGAAAGAGAACATACCGGCAAAGGAAAAGCCGCTTGCCAGCATGTAGCTGAACACTTTTTCACGGATCTG
>DOOK01000060.1:13276-14045 GCA_003512805.1 Erwinia sp.
TGCCAGCATGTAGCTGAACACGCGTTTGTGGCGAAACAGCGACAGGAAATTGCGCAGCGTTGTGCGCATGTTGAATTTCTGCCGCTTATCCACTGGCAGCGTCTCTTTGATCTGCGTGACCACCAGCACCGTGGTGACCACGGCGGCCAGCGAAATTGCCCAAAAAATGGCGTGCCAGTTCCAGATAAGCAGCATCCAGCCACCCAGGATGGGCGCCAGCAGCGGCGCGATAGTCGTCACCAGCATGACAAAGGACATCATGCGTGAGAACTCCTCTTTCGAGTAGCTGTCGCGCATCAGGGCGCTGATCACCACGCTGCCCGCCGCCGCCGACAGGCCATGCAGCAGACGCATAAAGATCAGCTGGTCGATGGTTTGCGCCAGCGCACAGGCCGCCGCAGCGACGGCAAAAATCAGCGTGCCAACGGCGATGATCGGCTTGCGGCCAAAGCTGTCGGCCAGCGGGCCGTAAATTAACTGCCCCAGCGCGAAGCCTAAAATATAAAGATTCAGCGTCATCTGCACGCTGCCGGCCGACACGCCAAATTCGCGGGCAATTTGGGGAAGCGCAGGCAAATACATGTCGATCGACAACGGCATTAACATAGCCAGCAGGCCAAGGATAACTACCAGCCCCGCCGACGAGTTTTTTTCCTTACGCATCCCTGTTTCCTTATTTTAATTCCGCAGGCAGGCCCACGCTGGCGATCTCTTCTGCCGTCAGCGCGCGATACTCGCCAGGCTCCAGCTCTTCATCCAGTACGATATC
>DOOK01000393.1:0-5092 GCA_003512805.1 Erwinia sp.
CGGGCGGCAAGATGCTGATGGTTGTGAATATCCATGCGGTAAACTTCAGTCTGGGTATCGACGTGTACAGTAAGCAGCTTGGCCCAATAGGTGAACAGATTATTCATCATAAAGGGCCGGTTATCATGGCGGGAGATTTCAATGCATGGAGTCGCCAGCGAATCAATGCGCTCTATGCCTTTGCGCATAATATGGGGCTGCACGAGGTCAACTTCACTGACGATCATCGGCGTAAAGCCTTTGGTCGACCGCTGGATTTTGTCTTCTACCGGGACATGGATGTAGCGGAAGCTTCCGTGTTGGTGACGCGTGCTTCCGACCATAACCCTCTACTGGTAGAGTTTACGCCTTAATCGTGCTCGCTCTGCTCTACGAAAGCTACTGCGCGCACGGGTGAGGCAGAACCGCCCTTGATGCGCAAAGGCAGGGCGATAAAAACAAAAGCCGCGGGCAGACTGTGAAGGTTTGCCAGGCTCTCAATAATCAGCCCTCCCGCTCCTAATATTGCCTCATGGGCCGGATAATCTTTACTGTCTGCACAATCCAGCGACAGGGCATCGGTACCGAAAATCGTGACGCCTTTTTCCAACAGATAATCTGCACTCCTGGCTGAAAGGCCCGGCCAGCCACTCATAAACCCAGTATGGTCAGGACGACAGCGCCATTTTTTATCGTAGCCTGTACGAAACAGAACGATATCCTTTGCGGTTATTTCGCCATTTCTGGCTTCCCACTCCGTGATCATATCAAAAGTAATCGCGCCGTTTTTTAATACGTGAGCCATGTTCAGGCAGCGGCCACGCCCCACTAACTGGCGAATATCAACCCGATCAATACTCTCTCCGTGCGGCATAAAATGCACCGGGGCGTCTATATGCGTCCCGCAATGATCGCCCAGGCTTAGCTGACAGTTATAGTTGCCGTCGCCTGTAGCAAAATTTTCCGCACTGCTCAGAAAGAAGCGTCCGTCACCGGGCCAGACTGGCATGCCTTCTTCATAAACATGGCTCAGTTCAATCAGGCGATGTCGGTTCAGTAGTGCAACCAAATCAGTAGTCATGGCGGCCTCACGATAAACGGAGAGAAAAGCAGTAGAGCACAGGGCGGGGGAACAGGAAACGGCAGACATAAAAAAACCAGTCCGGAGACTGGTTTTTTCAAGCTGTACTCTTAGCTGTCAGGCGTCGCATTGTTACTGACAAACAGCGTCAGCCTGTCGCCGGGCTGAATATTTGCCGATCCGCCGCTGTTCCAGCGCAGCAGATCCCTCGTGTTTACGCCGTGACGTTTTGCGATGCTGGCCAGAGAATCACCTTTACGAACCTTATAGGTGATGCTGTTGCCATTATCGGCCAGTCTGGTTGCGCTTTCGCTGCCGCCCAGGCTGAGCGTCTGTCCCGGTTTGATGGTCGCACCACGCAGGTTATTAGCCTGCTGTAGCGTCTTCATCGACACGTTCAGGCGTTTTGCAATGCCTGACAGGGTATCGCCATTACGCACCTTGTAAGAGGTGCTGCTGGCCAGCTCGGTGGGCTGTACCGCCGCGATGTCGCCTGTTGCCAGTGAGCTACGCAGCTGCGCCACGTGCGACTTAGGCACCATAATATAGTGCGGGCCATTAGGGGCCGTCATGCCGCGCTTGTAGCCGGTATTAAAGCTCTTCAGCTTGTTTAACGACATACCGGCCATTTCGGCCGCCTGCGTTAACTCAATCTGCTGACCCACTTCAACACGCGCCAGCGCACGGGTTTCGTTAGGCTCCGGAAGACGAATGCCGTAGCGCTTGTTGTTTTTCAACAGCTCGCTTAAGGCCAGCATCTTCGGCACGTATACCGTGGTTTCATGCGGAAGCGACAGCGACCAGAAGTCCGTTGCTTTACCGCGAGCCTTGTTGCTTTTTATCGCTTTCAGTACCCGGCCTTCGCCGCTATTGTAGGCGGCCACGGTCAGCAGCCAGTCACCGCCGAACATGCCGTTCAGGCGCTGCATCATATCCAGTGCGACTTTGGTCGAGGCGACAATATCGCGACGACCGTCATACCACTGGTTCTGCTTAAGACCATAATTACGTCCCGTTTGCGGCACGATCTGCCAGATGCCTGCGGCATTGGCAGAAGAGGTCGCATGAGGATCAAAAGCGCTCTCCACTATGGGTAATAGTACTAGTTCCATCGGCATTTTACGTTGCTTAATCTGCTCGACAATCCAGTACATATACGGCTCAGCCCGTAACGTTACATCGTGGAGATAGCTCTTGTTTCTTAAGTACTTTTGTTTTTGTTCGCGTATCCGGGGGTTTTCCGGAACCTTCATCTTCAGCTCGTCGCCTATGAAATTCCACAGATCCTGATCTTTCGCCAGGCTGGTCCCATCGTCCTGCCAGCGTGGCGATAACAACCGATCTGCGTTCTGACTGCTCTGCGCTGAAGACAAACTCTGTGCATGCTGTTCGGGGGCGTCGTGCTTTGATGCCTGGCACCCCACCAGCAGGACTGAGGCGAGTAATATCGCTTTAGCCTTCATGTGTGTGTCATTGTTCGCTTAAAAGACGAGCAACTATACGTGCTCGGGCTGCTCAACACAACCCGAAAAATCAAAAATGGTCTTTCTTCTCGCGTAGAGTTGCAAAAACTTGCCATTCTTGTTGCGGAGGTGTTTCGTAACCAATAACTCGCTGTAATTCAGTATCTTGGGTGCGCAGGAAAATATTTATTTGCCGCTCAAAAGCGAGTGTTACAGGCAAGGAAACCGCGTTTTTCGCGCGTAACTCCTTAATTTCGCGATAATAGGCCGCTATTTGCGTATCCTGAGGCAGCAGGGCTTGAGCAAACTTCAAATTTGATAACGTATATTCGTGTGCGCAGCACACCAGCGTCTCGCCCGGTAACTTGTTAATCTTTTGAAAAGAATCGAACATTTGCTGCGGGGTGCCTTCAAATAAACGTCCACAGCCACCGGAGAAAAGGGTGTCACCACAGAAAAGGTAAGGTTCACTGTAGTATGAGATATGTCCTAAAGTGTGGCCCGGTGTCGAAATTACACTAAATTCGCGGCCCAAAATAGCCACCTTATCTCCCTCAGAGACAAGCCGATTGCTTCCCTTATCTTGTGTCTCTTGCGGGCCATACACCACCAGATCGGGATAATGTTGCAGCAGTTCTTTTACGCCGCCAACGTGATCGTAATGATGATGTGTCAGCAGGATCGCCACCGGGTGCCAGCGGTTTTTATTCAGGGCAGCCAACACCGGTGCCGCTTCGCCCGGATCGACAATCAGGCAGTCGCCCTGGTCGTTATTTAATGTCCAGATGTAGTTATCCTGCAAAGCCGGAATGCTGGTAAGATTCATTATCGCCTCGTTGACTGGCCGCAATGGAAAGAAGATGGTAAAGCATGAAGCCCGCTAAAACACGCCATATTCGTCACGTGCCTTACTCTTGGGCAGAAATCCCCTGGGGAGATTACTATCGTGACGCGCTGACCCGGCATCTGCAACCCTGTCTGGACAGATTATACGGTTTCCATTTGCTGAAAATCGGTTCGCTGAGCGCGGAAATCGACACGGCAAGCTGTGCTATTTCGCATCAGGTGAACGTTGGCTTACATGGCGAAGATTTACAGGTATTGGCCGACCCGGGCAGCCTGCCGTTTGAATCGAAATCGGTCGATGCCTGTTTACTGGCGCACAGTCTGGCCTGGAGCAGCGATCCACACCGCGTTTTGCGCGAGGTAGATCGCGTATTGATCGATGACGGCTGGATGATAATTAGCGGCTTCAATCTCTTCAGCGTGTTGGGAACGGGCAAACTCATCCCTGGCCTGCGTCAACGTGTGCCGTGGAACAGTCGAATGTTTACCCAAACCAGGCTGATGGACTGGCTCAGTTTGTTAAATTATGAAGTGGTGCAGCGTTCGCGTTTTCAGGTGCTACCGTGGAACAAGCAGGGCGGTAAAGTCATTAGCACGCATCTTCCGGCGTTAGGCTGCCTGAGCATTATCGTGGCCCGCAAACGGACTTTCCCGTTAACGATGAATCCGGCCAAAAAGGCCGCGGCTCAGAGAAGGCTGGCTCCCGCTGTTGGCGCGACCAGCCGGGTAAGGCAGCGCTATCAGGATCCTGACTGATAACCAATGTCTTCAAACGAGGGGCTGCCGGCGGCCGCGCGGGCCAGTTCGTCGCAGCGTTCGTTTTCCGGATGACCGGCATGGCCTTTTACCCATTCCCAGGTAATTTGATGCTGGCCCAGCGCCGTATCCAGTCGCTTCCAGAGATCGACATTTTTCACCGGTTTTTTGTCCGTCGTTTTCCAGCCACGCTTTTTCCAGTTATGGATCCAGCTGGTAATGCCCTGGCGCACATATTGGCTGTCGGTACTCAGCACGACGTCGCACGGTTTAGTTAACGCTTCCAGCGCAACGATAGCCGCCATCAGCTCCATACGGTTATTGGTGGTTAGCTGATACCCGGCGCTGAACGTTTTTTCGTGCTGGCCGTAACGTAAGATAGCGCCGTATCCGCCCGGGCCAGGATTGCCAAGACAAGAACCATCGGTGAAAATTTCTACCTGTTTAGGCATCTCTGGTAGACTCCCTTTGAAAAAACGCCAAGTCTGACATAAACGGGTCCTATGAGCACAGTAAATACAACGCGTCAGATCGTCCTCGATACTGAAACTACCGGTATGAATATGATTGGGGTGCACTATGAAGGGCACCGCATCATTGAAATCGGCGCCGTTGAGGTGGTAAACCGTCGTCTCACCGGCAATAACTTCCATGTTTATCTCAAGCCCGATCGGCTTGTCGATCCGGAAGCGTTCGGCGTGCACGGGATTGCCGACGAGTTTCTGGCAGATAAGCCGACCTTTGCGGATATTGCCGACGATTTTCTTGCCTATATAGAAGGCGCCGAGCTGGTTATCCATAACGCCTCGTTTGATATTGGCTTTATGGACTATGAATTTGGCAAGCTTGGCCGCAATATTCCCAAAACGGAAACCTTCTGCCAGATTACCGACAGTCTGGCGATGGCGCGCAGGCTGTTTCCCGGCAAGCGCAACAGCCTTGATGCGCTCTGCTCGCGCTATGAGAT
>DOOK01000393.1:5234-5657 GCA_003512805.1 Erwinia sp.
TATGAGATAGATAACAGCAAGCGAACGCTGCACGGCGCATTGCTCGACTCCGAAATTCTGGCCGAAGTTTTCCTGACCATGACCGGCGGGCAGACGTCGCTGAAGTTTTCGATGGAAGGCGACAGGCAGGAGCAGAGTAACGATGAGACTATCTATCGCATCACGCGTCCGGCTTCCGGCCTGTGCGTCATAACGGCGACGGACGAAGAGATTGCCGAACACGAATCTCGCCTTGACCTGGTGATGAAGAAGGGCGGAAGCTGTCTCTGGCGCGGCTGAAAAGGTTAAAATGCAGCAGGAGATGAAAAAACAGGCAGTCGATCTGAAAGACCGGGAAAAAGCATTGACGGGAAGCAAGCCGCACCGTAATATTCGCCCCGTTCCCGACGGGGAACAAAGCGCGGAGCGGTAGTTCAGTTGGTT
>DOOK01000393.1:5834-7956 GCA_003512805.1 Erwinia sp.
GGAGCCCCGTCCGTTCCGCCAAGTATCCGGAAAGCCTGATGCAGAAATGCATCAGGCTTTCGTCATTTCAGCGTCCGGAAACGCTGCCCTGCATTTTATCCTCAGCCCTGTCATCCACCCGTCGTGCAACGACATTCATGCTGTTTATCTTTTTTCTACCGCCACGCGGGGCGCATAACGTGCCGTCGCGCTAACGCATTCCTCTCGCGCCATCCAGCGATAGCAGCCTGCCGCTAACGCCACGCCGATAAACCAGCTGAAGTTAGCCACCTCATGCAGCGAAGGCGAAAAGCTGATGGCCAGCCCAATCAGCACGGAAGGCACCAGTGCCGCAATCGCCTTAGGGTTAAACCCGCCGCGATACCAATATTTCCCCTGTGGCGTAGCGTTAAAAAGATCGTCGGTCGAGATCTGCCCACGTTTGATCAGGTAAAAATCACACAGCAGGATCCCAAACAGCGGGCCGATAAAAGCACCCAGCACGTCCAGCGTATAGTGGATAAGCTCCGGTGACTGAAACAGGTTCCATGGTGTCAGCAGCACCGATCCGACGGCGGCGATCATTCCACCGGTGCGAAAGCTGATTTTCTGTGGCGAACAGTTAGAAAAGTCGAACGCGGGCGACACGAAGTTGGCGACAATATTAATGCCTATTGTGGCGGTAATCATGGTCAACAAGCCGACAGCGACCGCTAAATCGCTCCCTACGCGGCTAACCGTTTCAATAGGATCGGTAATCATATGGCCGAACAGCGACTGCGTGCCGGAGACAATAACCACGGTTACTACGGAAAAAAGCAGAAAGTTAAACGGCAGGCCCCAGCGATTACCACGTCGTATCGCCTTCATGCTTTTGCCATAGCGCGCAAAGTCGCCAAAGTTGAGCAGCGGGCCGGAAAAATAAGAGACGACCAGCGCCGTGGCGGTCACCATCTGCCAGAGCTGCTGGCTGCCGCTCAGCTGCTTTGTCGAGAGCGTGAAAGAGATGCCTTCAAAACCCGTCCTGTATACAATCCAGACCGCCAGCGCGACCATCACGATATAAACTGCCGGACCAGCCACATCAATAAAGCGTTTAATAGCCTTCATGCCGTGCCAGAACACCAGTGCCTGAGCGAGCCACATAAAGCCAAAGCAGATCCAGCCGAGCTGTGACAGGCCCAGCCAGGAAACCTGCGTCATCGGCGCCAGCGTAGGCCAGAACTTTAGCGTAACCAGCATCAGCGCGTTAGCAGCCAGCCAGGTCTGAATACCGTACCAGGCGAATGCGATCAGCCCCCGGATCACTGCCGGGATATTCGCGCCAAACACGCCAAAGGCCTGACGGCAGATGACCGCATAAGGCACGCCGGTCATCTGGCTGGGTTTAGCGATAAGATTGGCGAACAGCTGGACAATACAAATACCCGCCAGCAGGCAAATCAACACCTGCCAGCTTGCTAACCCCAGCGTGAAGAAGCTGGCCGCTACCACATACCCTCCCATACTGTGTACGTCTGACATCCAGAAAGAAAAGATGTTGTACCAACTCCAGTTCTGTTCACGCGTCGGGGCCAGATCCTCGTTGCACAGCCGGGGACTGTAGCTGGCATGCGCTTCTTCTGCCGACGCTGAAGTAACCTGTGGACTTTTTGGCATGAAACCTGCTCCTTAACAATTCAACGGGATAGAAAACAGTGGGAGAGGCATTGCAGGATTCAGGCCAGAAGTTGGCATCGTGTATACAAAATGATCTATTCATGTGTACGATTTAGGCAAGAACAACCTGAGCGGACCAGGAAATGAAAAGTGAAAGCGGCCTGAAGAGGGCCTCCGACCTGAACGACACAGACGAACCTATCTTTCAGGCGCTGATGCAGGCGATGGTGGAGCGCCAGCTGCAGCCGGGCAGCAAACTTCCGGAGGAAGCGCTTGCCGACGTCTTTGGCGTCAGCCGGACAGGCATCCGTAAGGTGCTAACGCGCCTCGCCGCAGTGCAGATGGTGGTGTTAACGCCCAAACGTGGTGCACAAGTTGCCACACCTTCAAGAGAAGAAGCGCAGGACATTTTCCGAACGCGTGAGTTAATCGAATGCGCGAACTTTCCTGCCGTACTGGCACACTGACAGCCGAGGCATCTGGC
>DOOK01000394.1:0-3344 GCA_003512805.1 Erwinia sp.
TTCAGAAGTTTTTCTCCGGCGGTTCAGCTTCCTGAACCTCCTGACGCGGTGACCGTTAAGTCGTTGTTCCGTGTCAGTGGAGGCGCATTATAGGGAGTTTCTGACGGCTGACAAGCGTTTCTGCAAAAAAAACTTCCGACCGTTTCTTTTTTCAACAAACGAACAATTAACACACTTATTGTGGCTATATAACCAACAAATCAACGTTAAATTCTCCTTTATATCCATCACGGTGACATGCTTGCCGATGCTATTCTTTCTACTTCGCAGGATTTTCCTGTCGGTAATAACGACTGAGAAGGATGCCCAATGATAAAATCCGCGCGCAGTATGGCCGGACTCCCGTGGATCGCCGCTATGGCTTTCTTTATGCAGGCGCTGGATGCCACGATATTGAACACCGCTCTTCCCGCCATCGCCTTAAGCCTTAACCGTTCGCCCCTCGCTATGCAATCCGCTGTTATCAGCTACACCCTGACTGTCGCTATGCTGATCCCGGTCAGCGGCTGGCTGGCGGATCGCTTTGGCACCAGGAAGGTCTTCATCGCTGCTGTTTCTTTATTTACGCTGGGTTCACTGGCGTGCGCGCTTTCCAGCTCCCTGACCATGCTGGTTCTGTTCCGAATAGTGCAGGGGATTGGCGGCGCAATGATGATGCCCGTCGCCAGGCTGGCGCTGCTGAGAGCCTATCCACGTAGTGAGCTATTGCCCGTGCTGAATTTCGTGACTATGCCAGGGCTGGTCGGTCCGGTTCTCGGCCCCCTGCTTGGCGGCGTGTTGGTGACCTGGGCGAGCTGGCACTGGATCTTCCTGATTAATATTCCGGTGGGTATTCTCGGCATCTTCTATGCCCGCAAATATATGCCGGATTTTACCACGCCGAAACGCCGCTTCGATTTTACCGGCTTTGTGCTGTTTGGTATTGGGTTGGTGCTGCTATCCAGCGGCATTGAACTGTTTGGCGAGAAAATAGTGGCCAGCAGCCTGGCGCTGGCGGTCACCAGCGGCGGTATTCTTCTGCTTCTTCTTTATATAGTGCACGCACGCCGTCATCCAATGCCGCTGATTCCCCTTCCTATGTTTAAGACTCGAACCTTCTCGGTCGGCATTTTAGGTAATATCGCTTCGCGCCTCGGTACCGGCTCCATTCCTTTCCTGATGCCGCTGATGCTCCAGGTTGGCTTTGGTTATACGGCCGTGTTGGCTGGCTGCATGATGGCACCTACCGCACTAGGTTCAATTTTGGCAAAGTCGACGGTAACACAGGTATTACGGTGGTTCGGTTACCGTAAAACGTTGACGGGTATCAGCGTAATCATCGGCGTGCTGATTGCCAGCTTCGCGTTACAATCTCCTGCGGCCAGCCTGACGCTGTTGCTGCTGCCACTCTTTGCGCTGGGGATGGCGATGTCCACTCAGTTTACGGCAATGAATACTATAACTCTGGCAGACCTTAACGACAGCAACGCCAGCAGCGGTAATAGTATGTTGGCCGTCACCCAGCAGCTTGCTATTAGTTTTGGCGTAGCGGTCAGTGCTGCGGTACTCCGTTTTTACAGCAATTTTGACGGCACGACTGTCGATCACTTCCATGCTACTTTCCTGACGATGGGTGGAGTAACCGTCCTTTCCGGCCTGGTCTTTATGCTGCTGAAGCCTGGTGACGGTCGGCATCTGATCGCCGACAGAGAAAAGCGAAAAAAACGCACCTAGCATTCTGCCACCGAACCACGCTCAATCAGTTCCGGCGTCAGCACCAGCAGCTGCTGGCTGGCGTCGGGATCGGCAAAGCGATGGAGTAACGTATCGATAGCCAGTTCGCCCAGTTCGTCCTTGGGCTGATGAATAGTCGTTAACGGCGGCGTCATATAACGGGCCAGCTCAATATCGTCATAGCCAATCACTGCCATATCAACAGGCACCGAAAGTCCCGCCTGGTAAAGCGAATGGTAAACGCCTACGGCCATCGCATCGTTACTGGTAAATACCGCCTGCGGCCGTGGATTCAACGCCAGCAGCTGATTCATGCCGTGATAGCCGCCCTGAAATTCAAAGTCGCCGCTGACGACATAGCTTTTCGGCACCGCCAGACCTGCCTGCTTCATGGCCTGATAAAAGCCATTAAGGCGTGAACGAGCCGGCGTTTTGTCCTGCGGGCCGGCGATGCAGGCAATACGGGTATAGCCACGCGAGATCAGGAAACGCGTCGCCATTTCGCCGCCCAGCAGCGAATTGTCCTGAATAATGTCGCTGCCGCCTTCAAAAGGGGACCAGTCCATCATCACTATAGGAATAGAAGGATAGCGCTTAAGGATTTCAGGAGAGGGAAGATGGCTCTCGGTGCACATGATCAGTAATCCGTCGACGCGCTTTTGCAGCAGCGTTTCCAGACTACGATTCATCCTGTCTTCATCACCTTCAGTGTTACACAGTACCAGGCTGTAGCCACGTTCATAGCAGCTTCTTTCTACCCCGCGTACTACTTCCGAATAAAACGGGTTACTGCTGGCGGTAAGCAGCATCCCTATAGTATGCGTCTGATTAAGCTTAAGGCTGCGCGCCAGGGCAGAAGGAGCGTAGTTCAGTGCGGTAATCGCCGCGGTAACCTTGTTCTGTACCGCCTCGCTGACGAAGCGGTTTTTGTTAATAACATGAGAAACCGTAGACGTCGATACGCCCGCCAGACGAGCGACATCTTTCATAGTGGGCACGAGCTACTCCTGCTGCTGTAAAAAGCGATCGGTCTCTTCACGCCACGGCACCGAGGGCTGCGCGCCGGATCGTGTAACGGCAATAGCCGCCGCCGCATGGGCAAAGCGCACGGCCTGCGGCACGGGTTTTCCTTCCAACAGTGAGGTCATCAGCGCACCGTTAAAAGTGTCCCCTGCAGCGATAGTATCGACAGCCTGTACCTTAAATCCGGCGATGCGCTCGCCTTTACCCGCTTCGCTGAGCCATACGCCGCGGCTACCCAAGGTAATGAGCACGGTATGAATACCTTTATCATGCAGCACTGATGCCGCCCGCGCCGCGTCCTCATCAGTAGCGACAGCCACGCCGGTCAGGATTTCCGCTTCGGTTTCGTTCGGCGTAATCATATCCACCAGCGCCAGCAGCTCGTCCGATAGCGGCATGGCCGGCGCAGGGTTGAGGATAACTTTGGTATGGTGCTGACGGGCTATTTTTGCGGCCACGAACACACTTTCAAGCGGCGATTCCAGCTGCATCAGCAGCGCATCTGCGTTTTCAACAATCTGGCGATGCTTCTCGACCAGAGCGGGCGACAGAGCAGCGTTTGCACCTGCATGGATGGCAATGCTGTTTTCGCCCTCTTCATTAACGAA
>DOOK01000394.1:3419-13017 GCA_003512805.1 Erwinia sp.
ACGGCGCGATATCAATATTGTCTTCCGCCAGCTGCTGACGAATACGCTGGCCAATATCGTCGTCGCCTACACAGGCGATAAAAGCGATATTCGCGCCGCTGCGTCCGGCCGCGACGGCCTGATTGGCCCCTTTGCCGCCGAAGGCAATCTGATATTGCTTGCCGATCACCGTTTCGCCGGGACGAGGGAATGAGGTCAGATTAAGAATATGGTCTGCGTTGATGCTGCCGAGCACGGCCAGCCTGCCGGTTTTAATCATGGGAGCGTCCAGAAAAAGGCGCCACCTGCGAGAGGTGGCGCGTGCCATGCTTTTCTTTGATTTATTGAGTGACCAGCTTCAGGTCAACGGGATTGATAGCCTGAACCTGCTGGCCCTTCAGCACTTTATCAGCCGTTTGCACGCCGATAACGCCGATTTGCTCCGGCTGCTGCGCCACGGTGGCAGCAAGTTTGCCGCCCTGTACGGCTTTTACGCCGTCCGCGGTGCCGTCGAAGCCGACTACTACCACATCAGATTTGCCCGCCGTTTGCAATGCGCGCATTGCACCTAATGCCATTTCATCGTTCTGTGCAAACACGGCCTGCACGTCCGGATGAGCGGTCAGCAGGTTCTGCATCACGTTCAGGCCCTTGGTACGGTCAAAATCTGCGGGCTGGCTGGCAAGGATAACAAATTTATGCGCATCGGCCGCCGTTTTAAAACCTTCGCCGCGTTCGCGGGCAGCAGACGTGCCGGCAATTCCGGCCAGCTCAATAATTTTCGCTTTGTCGCCTACGCGTTTCGCAATGTAGTCGCCTGCCATTTTGCCGCCCAGACGGTTGTCGGATGCAACGTGGCTAACAACTTTACCCTGAGCAGCCACGCGGTCGAGCGTGATAACCGGGATATTGGCCTGATTCGCCATTTTCACCGCGTTGCCTACCGCATCGGAATCAGTTGGATTAATCAGCAGTAATTTTGTGCCGCGGACAGAGAGGTCCTGCACGTTGGCCAGTTCTTTTGCCGGGTTGTTCTGCGAATCCAGCACCACCAGGTTGTAGCCCAGCTTGTCCGCCTCTTTCTGAGCACCCTCTTTTAAAGAAACGAAAAACGGGTTGTTCAACGTGGACACTACCAGCGCAAGCGTCTCTTTCGCCATTGCGTTAGCGCTTAGCGTTGCGCCGAGCAGTACAGCCAGCGCCGTCATTTTAGTCATTTTCATTTTCGATTCCTGTAGGGTTATTTTTTGTTATCGACCAGCACCGCCAGCAGGATCACGACGGCTTTGACGATCATCTGGTAATAGGAGGAAACACCAAGCAGATTCAGACCATTATTAAGGAAGCCCAGAATCAGCGCGCCGACCAGCGTGCCCATGATGCGTCCTTTGCCGCCTGCCAGGCTGGTGCCGCCCAGCACCACCGCCGCGATGGCGTCCAGCTCGTAGCCGGTGCCTGCTGTAGGCTGAGCGGAAGAGAGTCGTGCAACTTCAATGGTGCCGGCCAGTGCGGCCAACATGCCGCTCAGTGCGTACACCGTAATTTTGACGCGGCTGACGCTGATCCCGGAGAGACGAGTGGCCGCTTCGTTACCGCCCAACGCATAGATATAACGGCCCAGGCGAGTATGGTGCAGCATGTACCACGCCAGCAGGAAAGTGAGCGCCATCAGCCAGACCGGCGTCGGAATACCCAGCGGCCGTCCGATACCAAACCAGCCAAACAGGTCGGCATTATCGTTAAAACCAGTATTGACCGGGCTGCCATTGGTATAAACCATGGTGGCACCACGCAGTAGTAGCATCATGACCAGCGTGGCGATAAATGCCTGTACTTTACCTTTGGCGACGATGGTGCCGGTTATCCCGCCAATCAACGCACCCAATGCCAGTGAGGCCGCTACCGCGACCAGCGCGTTGACTTCAAGACCCACCAGTGAAGCGCCTACCGCGCCAGTGAGCGCCAGCAGCGATCCCACAGACAGATCGATGCCTGAAGTCAGGATCACCAACGTCATGCCGACGGCCATAATGGCGTTGACGGAGGTCTGCTGCAAAATGTTGAACATATTGTTCAGGGTAAAGAAATTGGGGCTCTGACTGGCAACGACGGCAATCAGTACCACCAGCGCAATCAGTGATTTTTGTTCCAGCAGCCACGCTTTGCCGCGGCTGGCCTGAAGGGTTTGAGTACTCATGGTGTGACCAACTCCGCGCTATGTTGCTTACCGACCGCCGCCGCCATCAGGCGTTCCTGCGTGGCCTGTTCAATAGGAAAATCGCCGCTCAGGCGGCCTTCGTGCATGACCAGCACGCGGTCGCTCATGCCCAGCACTTCCGGCATTTCAGAAGAGACAAGAATGATGCTCAGCCCCTCTTGTTTAAACTGATTGATTAACTGATAAATCTCTTTCTTGGCGCCTACGTCCACACCGCGCGTTGGCTCGTCCAGAATCAGCACCTTAGGCCGTGTCATTAATCCACGCGCGATAGCGACTTTCTGCTGATTACCGCCGGATAAAAGTCCGATTGGTTGCAGCATTGACGGCGTTTTTACATTGAAAAGCTTGATAAAATCGCTGACCGCCAGTTGCTCTTCCGCATGTTTTAACCGTCCGCCGCCGTGACTGAAGTAATCGAGTGCGGTTAAAGACATGTTTTCTTTTACCGACATGCCAAGCACCAGCCCGTCGCGTTTGCGATCCTCGGAGATATAAACGATACCGTTACGCAGGCCTTCTTCCGGCGTGCGCGTCGTGACGTTTTTCCCATCAAGCGTGACGCTACCGCCGCTGCGTGGAAAAGCGCCGTAGAGCACTTTCATCAATTCGGTTCGGCCCGCGCCCATCAGTCCCGCTACGCCCAGGATCTCTCCTTTGCGCAGTGAAAAACTGACGTTGTTCACCCCCGGACCGCTAAGGTTCTCCACCGTTAAGCGGACTTCTCCCGGCGCGAGGTTCAGGCGCGGATACTGCTCTTCCAGCCTGCGGCCCACCATCATTTCGATTAACGTCTCTTCATTCAGGGTATCGACCGCTCTTTCGGCAATGAATTGCCCGTCGCGAAACACCGTGACGTCATCGCATATTTCAAAAATCTCTTTCATGCGGTGCGAGATATAAACAATGCCGCAGCCCTGGGCCTTCAGCTCGCGAATAACGCGAAACAGCGAGGCCGTTTCGGTATCGGTCAACGCATCTGTAGGCTCATCCATCACGATGACTTTTGACTCAAAGCTCAACACCTTGGCAATTTCGACCATTTGCTGATCGCCAATCGACAGATCGCCCACCAGTTTATGGCTGTTGAAGCGCAGGTTCAGCCGCTGTAGCAACTTGTCCGCTTCCGCATAAAGCTTTTTCCAGCGGATGCCGCCAAAAGCATTAACGAATTCGCGGCCTAAAAAGATGTTTTCCGCCACGCTGAGCTGCGGGATAAGATTCAGTTCCTGATGAATGATACCGATGCCCGCTTCCTGTGACGCCTTAGGCCCGCTGAAATTAACCTCTTCGCCCTGCCATTTAATGGAGCCGGCGTCACGGGCATAGATGCCGGTCATGACCTTCATCATGGTCGATTTTCCAGCACCGTTTTCGCCGACCAGCGCCATCACGCGGCCGGGGTAAACCGCCAGCGAAGCACCGGAAAGCGCTTTTACGCCGGGGAAGGCTTTTTCAATGCCCTGTAGTTGCAATAAAGGTTGCATGACGGCCTCAGAAGGTCACGCCAGCGCCAAGGATGATGTTCGCGTAAGGCGAGCATTCCCCGCTGCGAATAACCGCATGGCTGCGCTGTGTTAACTGTTTGAACTGTTGATGAGAGACGTACTGAACGGCAATGGTATTCCCCTGACGTTGCTGCAGTAACTCGAGCAGAGTGGAAAGTTCGCCATGAAGCCGTGGATTATGAGACTTAATCTCTTCAGCAATGATGGCACTTTCGACCTGCATCTCTTTCGTCACGGTGTCGACTACCTGCATAAAGCCTGGGATGCCCGGTGTCAGCGCGAGGTCGATGCGTTCTGGCCCGGAAGGAATGGGAAGACCCGCATCGCCGATCGTGACGCTATCGGTATGGCCCAGGCGAGAAACCAGGGAGGAGATTGCAGAATTCAGTAAGGCGCCTTTTTTCATCTTTCACTCCAGAGCGAAACGTTTCGCTGATCGGGAGTGTAAAAAAACGGCGGCGGAAAACAATCGTCATGCTACGGAACTGTGATCGCTATCGAAACGTTTCGTTAAGAGTTGTTGAAGGGGCAGAACAGGAAGGAAAAATGCCCGGTCATCAAAACAGGACAAAAAAAGACCGCCCGGAAAGGCGGTCAAGAGGGATTAGTTAAATACCATTCCGCCATCAATCAGCAGTGACTGACCGGTCATATAGTCAGAGTCAGGCCCGGCAAGGAAAGAGACGCAGGCCGAAACATCTTCTGGTTCAGACAGGCGACCCAGCGTAATACGTTTGGCAAACTCTGCCGTACCGTAGCCCAGCGGTTTACCTGCCGCTTCGGATACCTGACGGTCTATTTCATCCCACATCGGCGTTTTAACGATGCCTGGACAAAAAGCGTTGACGGTAATGCCCAACGCCGCCAGATCGCGTGCAGCGGTTTGCGTCAGGCCGCGTACGGCAAATTTGCTGGAGCTGTAGACTGCCAGTTCCGGGTTACCGACATGGCCAGCCTGCGAGCAGGCATTGATGATTTTGCCGCCGTGTCCCTCAGCTTTAAAAGCCTGAATCGCGGCCTGCATTCCCCAAATCACGCCTTTTACGTTGATATCGTAGACTTTATCTACCATTTCAGCCGTAATCTCTTCAATTGGCGTGGTCGGTGCAATACCGGCGTTGTTAACGATGACGTCAAAACCGCCAAGCTCTTTGCGCGACTGTTCCACTGCAGCGATCACCTGGTCGCGTTTTGAAACGTCTACCGTTATTGCCATTGCTTTACCGCCTGCGCTGACAATCTCATCGGCCACCTGACGCGCGGTCTGGCTGTTATAGTCCGCTACCGCCACGGCAAAACCGTCTTTCGCCAGGCGAAGCGCTATCGCTTTACCGATACCCTGACCGCTACCTGTAACTAAGGCTACTTTCGTTTTCATATTATCTCCTTGAATACTAAAGAATCTGGCTCAGATGCAGCTGGCCCATCAGCATCGGGTTATCGGCATAATCTACCGGTACGGCTACCACAGCAGGCCCGTCAACATCCATTGCTTTACGCAGTGTCGGCTCCAGTTCAGCCGCGCTTTCCACTGCAAAGCCCGCGGCACCAAATGCCTGCGCATAGGCTTTAAAATCAACCGGCCCAAACTTCACGCCGGAGACGCGCTGGTATTTTTTCTCTTCCTGCATCGCTACCATGTTGTAGGCTTCATCAACCCAGATGATATGCAGAATATTGGCTTTAAGCCTGACGGCAGTTTCCAGCTCCATGCTCGACTGCAGGAAGCCGCCATCGCCGGATACCGACACCACTTTGCGGCTCGGATCCACCAGCCAGGCACCGATCGCCCAGGGCAGCGCCACGCCCATTGTCTGCTGTCCGTTGGAGATCATGATCTGACGAGCACGGAAGCTATAGAGATAGCGGGCGATCCAGATATGGAAGCTGCCCATATCGACGGTCAGCGTAACGTCGTTGTTGATGATGTCCTGCATGGCGCGCACGATCCGCAGCGGATGCAGCGCGAACTGGTTGAGATTTTTACCCTGCATCGACAGTAGCTGACGCTGCTGTTGACGATCTTCCAGAATGGCTGCGGCTCCCGCACTAAGCTGTAAAGGCGTCTCAATACGCTCGGCCAGCCTGTCGATAGTTGCGGCAATATCACCAATCAGTTCTGCATCAGGCAAATAGTGGTTATCGGCATCAGAAGGCAGCACATCGATATGCACCAGCGTGGCACCACCGCTGTTCCACATGGCCGGTTCGTATTCAACCGGGCTGTAGCCGATAGTAATAATCAGATCGGCTTCGCGCAGAAGACGGTCGCCCGCCTGATTGTTAAATAGCCCGACGCGGCCTGCGAATCGTGAGAAGTGCTCCTGTCGAACCGCGCCAGCCGCCTGGTAGGTACTGGTTACCGGGATTCGGCTACGTTCCAACAGGCGATGGATCGCATCGCTGTTTGCCGGCTGGCTGGCCATCAGTCCCAGCAGCAAGACCGGGTTTTTCGCTTTCGCCATTTGCGCGGCAACGGCAGCAATGGCCGCATCTGGCGCAGGGCCCAGTAGCAGCTGACCTTTACTGGTCAACAGCTGGCCACGAGCGGGCTGGTCAACAATATCCTGTGGCAGGCTGACGAAGGCTCCACCGCCGCGGCCGTGTTCAGCATGACGGAAGGCGTTAGAGACCACTTCCGCCAGCGCGTTAGAATCGGTTACTTCCACCGCATATTTGGTGACCGGACGAAACATCGACACGGTATCCATACTCTGATGCACCTGTTTGGCGCTGTCGGCACGCTTCACCTGTCCACCGAGCGCGACTACCGGGTCGCCTTCACTAGTGGCGGTCGCCATGCCCGTGATCAGATTCGAACAGCCCGGTCCGGAAGTCACCAGCGCAACGCCTGCGTTGCCGGTCAGGCGCCCCACCGCAGCAGCCATAAAAGCGGCGTTTGCTTCATGGCGTACCGGAATGGTCTGGATGGTTGAGTCCACCAGCGAATCAAACATTTTATCGATCTTCGCGCCTGGAATGCCGAAGACCTGTTTTACGCCCTGAGCTTCCAGCTGCGCCACGACCAAATCGGCGCCGTGCTGCCAGAGAGCGGTTTCGGTTGGATTTTTCATCTTGATTCCTCAGAATTAGCTTTCAACGGCGCGAATGGCGGAATCCAGATTTTCCGGATTCAGATTGGCCTGTAGAAAATCACTGTCGCCAGGCAGATCGATAACAAGCTTGCTGATTTCGCCAAAGGTAAGCTCGCCTTCCTCCAGCTGGTAATCCAGCAGGTGGCCGCCTCCCTGACGATCGTCAGTAATGAAATGTTCGTGGTAGCCCGCCACGTTGATGCCTTGCATATACTGCGGGGTCCGGAAACCGATCAGCACGCCATCGCGCTGGCTGAACCGGAAGGTAGGCTGCTGACCAAGCACTTCCGGCATAGAACGATAGGGCCGATGCTGGCAAGGTACGGTGCGCGTGGAGGCGGCAGAAAAACGACCGTTAATCCGCAGCGCGCAAAACTGATTGTCTGACGTCACCTGGCTATCGATCAGATCGTGAATAGCCTGACGGCTGGCCGGTGCGGAAAAGCGGTGCCGGTACTGAGGCTGGAAGAATGTCATCACCGCAAAAGGCGTTTTCTGCTGCGGATCGGCTTCCCGTGCGCTGCCATCGGAACGCAGCTGATAGACCTCGCTGTCAAAAGCGATCAGCTCGCCATCAAGCTGGTTGAAGGTGCCCAGACCAAAGTCACCCTTTTTCAACAGGTCGGCTACGGTCACGCTGCCTTCGTATACGCCGCTGAGCAACGCACTCATCAGAGAGGTTTGATAGATGACGCTTTCTGGTCTTTGTTGACGGAGCGCGCTGACGGTTGAAACCAGCTGTTGCTCACATAAACAGTCGGTTACAGAATGTTTCATAACATGCCTCTATGCTGGAACAGTTCAGAATTACTAATTGAATGTTGACTCGATTCAGTTATGAATTCCAATATAGAAAGCCCATCACTTTGAGACGAATTAAATATGGAACTCCGCCATCTGCGTTATTTTGTCGCGGTCGCGCAAACGCGTCACTTTACGCGCGCTGCAGAAATGCTGGGGATCTCGCAACCGCCGCTCAGCCAGCAAATCCTGCGTCTGGAACGGGAAATAGGTACGCCGCTGCTAAAAAGGTTGTCTCGCGGCGTGGAATTAACGGAGGCGGGCGAAGCTTTTTATCAGGATGCCTGTCAGATTTTGGAGCTGACCGGTCATGCGCTGGAGAAAGCCAAGGGGATAGCACGCGGCGTGACAGGTAAGCTTTCACTGGGTGTTGCCAGCTCGGTCGGCTTTCATCCGAAGATTTTTGCCTTAATGAAGGATTTTCAGGCGCGCTATCCCTCAATGACCATACTGACACGTGAGCAAAATATGGCGTCGCTGATGCATGATTTACAGGAGGGATTACTGGATGCCGCTTTCGTTCGTCTGCCCTGTGAGAGCAGTAAGGCGTTTAACCTGAAGGTGATAGCCAGCGAGAAGATGCTTGTCGCTTTGCCTGCCAGTCATCTGCTGGCGACTAACACGCAGATTCCACTGTCGCAGCTATCTGGCGATACGCTGATCATGTTTCCGCGTGAAGTTGCGCCAAGCCTGTATGAGTTGGTGATCAGCGCCTGCCTGCGTGCCGGTTTTCAGCCGCACACCGGCCAGCAGTCACCGCAAATTTCCTCGTCTATCGGCATGGTTGCCGCCGGATTCGGTTTTGCTATCGTGCCGGAATCGCTGTGTTGTATTGCTCACCCCGGCGTGGTGTTTCGTCCCATTGACGACGCGACGCTCAATACGGATATTGCACTGGCCTGGCGCCGCTTCGACCGATCGCCTGCCGTCCTGCATCTGTCGGCGATGGCGACCTAGCCTCAGCGGGGTGGGGCTGGCCGGGCGTTAAGAACGTAGCCAGCCCCACTGCTTTTCTCTTCCACAGACAAAGCAGTGGCATGCTCGGACAGCCGGTATAACTGTCGCAGCGCCGGGGCTGCTGCATCAGTTCAGCTTGTGGATCTTCTTCACGTCCAGCTCGGTCGAATTAAAGTCCTTATCCAGTTCGCCCTGAATTTCGACTTTATCTTTTGGCGTGACGTTCTGGCCTTCCCAGCGCTTATGATCGATATCCACCTTCATGGTGCCGGTCGCATCGCGGAAAATATAATCATCATCGCTGACACGCTTTTCAATGGTACCGCGCATCGTCACCCAGGCGTCATCTTTCAGATCCTGCGCTTGCTTAACGGTAACCACGGTCTCATCTCCGCTGAATCCGCCTTTCTGCACGTTAGCCGCTGGCGCAGTCGGGTCACTAAAGCCCCCGTTTTGAGCAGCAAATAGCGGGCCGGAAACCAGCGCGGTGAGGGCTAACAGAGCGGCAGTTTTTTTCATCATAGTCACCTTTATTCCATGGAGTAAGGCAGCGTTCGCTGCACGATTCGTTGTGTCAGGACCCAGTTAACCAAATTTTTCTTAACAGGATCTTAAGGGGCTTCGTCAAAGGTATGGTTTGCGAGACGGGCCGTAAAACAACCTCTTTCTCCACGTTTTGCCTGTACAGCGTCCGTTGCCTTTCGTATAAAACCGTTAATTACAGAGGAAGTCGTCATGAGAATATTGGTCATTGAAGACGATCGCCTGATTGGCGACGGCATTAAAGCAGGATTGGGTAAACTGGGCTTCAGCGTTGACTGGTTTACCGAGGGCAAAACAGGGCAGGCGGCGCTTTCTGCGGCATCTTACGACGCGGTGGTGCTGGATTTAAGCTTGCCCGGTATTGATGGAATGACTATCTTGCGCGGCTGGCGACAGCAGGGGCGGGACGAGCCGGTGCTGATCCTGACTGCACGGGATGCACTGGAACAGCGGCTCGCCGGGTTACAACAGGGGGCAGACGACTACCTTTGCAAGCC
>DOOK01000394.1:13158-18279 GCA_003512805.1 Erwinia sp.
ACTACCTTTGCAAGCCCTTCGCCCTGAGCGAAGTTGCCGCCCGGCTACAGGCATTAATTCGACGTCGTCATGGCCAGCTACAGCCCGTATTGCGCCACGGCGGAGTGGCAATGGCGTCCGGTTCGCATACCGCAACGTTAAATGACGAGCCGCTGCCTCTGAAGCCGCGCGAGCTGGCCCTACTGGAGTTGTTTTTGCTTAATCCAGGCCGCGTATTGACTCGCGCGCAGCTGGAGGAAAAATTGTACAGCTGGGATGACGATGTCTCCAGCAACGCCGTTGAAGTCCATATTCATCACCTGCGTAAAAAGCTGGGCAGTACTTTCATCCGTACCGTGCATGGTGTCGGCTATACGCTGGGAGCGCTATCATGCACCGGCTGAGCTTACGCCTGCGCCTGATGCTGGGCTTTCTTCTGCTGACGCTCATCTGCTGGGGAGTGGCCAGTATCGGCTCATGGTGGCAGACGCGGCATAATATCAATCAGCTGTTTGATACCCAGCTGATGCTGTTTGCCAAACGGTTGACGACCATGGACCCCAACCAGTTGAGCCAGGCACCTTTAACGCTGCCCAAAACCAAAAAGCTGCTGAAGCACCATCGTGGTGAGCAGGATGATGATGCGCTGGCATTTGCCATTTTCACTGCAGATGGCCGCATGGTGATGAATGATGGCGACAACGGTAAGCACTTTCTTTTTGATCGCCGGAGCAACGGTTTTAGCGATGTCAGGCTCAGTGACGATGACGATTTATGGCGCATGGTCTGGCTGTCTACCCCTGATAACCACTACGTGGTGGCGGTCGGCCAGGAGTGGGAATACCGTAACGACATGACCCGCGATATTGTCCAGACCAGCCTGATCCCCTGGCTGATTGCGCTGCCTGTCATGCTGCTGTTGCTGCTGTGGCTGATCACACGCGAGCTGACGCCGCTGAAAAGAATTGCCCACCAGCTGCGCCTGCGGACGCCCGATGACGGTACTCAGCTGGTGGAAAAACGGGTGCCCCATGAAGTAAAACCCTTGCTGACAGAGCTGAACGCCCTGTTCTCGCGCGTCAGTGAAATGCTGCTGCGCGAACGGCGTTTTACTTCTGATGCCGCCCATGAGTTAAGAAGCCCACTGGCCGCCCTCAAGGTACAGGCAGAAGTGGCACAGCTAGCCCACGATGATGAGGAAGTACGCCACCACGCGCTAAAAAATCTGGATCTCGGTATCGATCGCGCAACTCGCCTGGTGGATCAACTGCTTACCCTTTCAAGGCTGGACAACAAGGCCGATCTGGCAACCGAAAGTCTGGATGTTCGTCAGCTGCTTCAGCAAACGGTGATCGATCATTATCCACAGGCGCAGGTGGCCGGGATGGAAATCGTGCTGGAAGCGCCGTCATTGCCCGTGATCCGTAGCGGCAACGCTTTACTGCTTTCGTTGATGCTGCGTAACCTGGTAGAAAACGCCCTGCGTTATGGCTTGTCTGGTAACGAGGTACGGCTGAGTATTAATGAGAAGGGTTTTACCGTCAGGGATAACGGTCCTGGCGTTAGCGAAGAAGATCTGCATCGCCTGGGGCAACGCTTTTATCGGCCGCCGGGCCAGGAAAAATCAGGCAGTGGCCTGGGCTTATCTATCGTTAGCCGTATTGCGCGACTGCATGGCATGCAGATGCGCTGCGCCAACGTCGATGGCGGCGGCTTTGCGGTTATGGTGACGTGGCAGTAATGTTCATCTGGTCGGGTCAGACGGCTGAGGATACCGGTAAAACAGAAAGTGCTGCCAGGAAAATAAGGCCGTTACAGGCCAGCAATGTTTCTCAGGGCAGGCAGAGAAACACATGGATTGTCGTGAAAGCCAAAAGAAAGGGCCGACAACGGTCGGCCCTGGCTTCTTAGATTTCAACCTGTGTGCCCAGCTCAATGACCCGGTTTGGCGGGATTTCAAACTGGTCAGGCGCGCGCAGGGCGTTGCGCTGTAGCGCCATAAACAGCTTGCCGCGTAGCCTCAGATACCACGGACGCTTACCGATAATCAGCGATTCATGCGACATAAAGAAGGAGGTTTCCATCATCCGACAGTTCAGGCCTTCCAGCCCGCAGCGATGAAAAATCTCCTCCATGTTAGGCGTTTCCCGCCAGCCGTAGCTCGCGACCACGCGCCAAAAAGTAGGCGAAAGCTGCTCGATAGAGACGCGACGGACATTATGTACGTAAGGCGCATCTTCCGTGCGTAAGGTCAGCAGCACAACACGTTCATGTAACACTTTGTTGTGCTTGAGGTTATGCAGCATGGCAAAAGGAATGACGTTCAGCGCACGCGACATATAAACGGCGGTGCCCGGCACGCGTACCGGCGGCGACTTCTCAAGCGAGACAATCATAGCTCACAGCGAGTTGCCGTCATCATGCATCCGGCGCAGCAGACGAAAACGTTCGCTTTTCCAGGTCGTCATGATCACCAACATTATTAGTGCCAGGCTCAGCGGCAGCCAGCCGCCCGAGAACACTTTCACCAGGTTGGCCGAGAAGAGTGAAACGTCGATGCACAACATACACAACAGGATAAACATCACCAGATAGCGGTTCCAGTGCCAGTTTTTGATCGCCACCGTCGTACAGAGGATAGAGGTCAGTACCATCGTGCCGGTCACGGCAATACCATAAGCGGCGGCCAGGTTACTGGAATGCTTAAAGCCTACTATCACGATGACCACAGAGAAAAAGAGTATCCAGTTAATAACCGGGATATAGATTTGGCCAGACTCTTCTTCAGAGGTGTGCACGATACGCATAGGCGGTAAATAGCCCAGACGAACTGCCTGCCGGGTCAGTGAGAAAACCCCGGAGATCACGGCCTGAGAGGCGATCACCGTCGCCAGCGTCGCCAGGATCAGCATAGGGATAAGCGCCCAGTCAGGGGCCAGCAGGAAGAACGGGTTTTTTATCGCTTCAGGATGCTTCAGCAGCAGGGCGCCCTGGCCGAAATAGTTCAATACCAGTGAAGGCAACACCGCCAGGAACCAGGCAAGCCGAATAGGCAGCTTGCCAAAATGGCCCATATCGGCATAAAGCGCTTCGACACCCGTGATGGCCAGCACCACGGCGCCCAGCGCAAAAAACGAGACGGTTTTATATTCAAAAAAGAAGTGGATTGCCCAGTAAGGATTCAGCGCGTGCAGCACATCGGGATTCGCCATAATGCCGCGGACGCCCAATATGGCCAGAATGATGAACCACACCAGCATTACCGGGGCGAACAGTTTCCCCACAATACCCGTGCCGTGTTTCTGAATCATAAATAACAGCGTCAGCACCGCTATTGCCAGCGGCACGATCCAGGCGTCAAGATTAGGGGCGGCAATTTCCAGCCCTTCGATAGCGGAAAGTACCGAAACGGCTGGCGTAATAACCACTTCACCGTAAAAGAAACTGCCGCCAATCAGCCCCATGATGACCAAAATCGCCGTCGCTCTGGCACCGGTATGACGGCCAGCCAGGGACATCAGGGTCAGAATTCCCCCTTCACCTGCGTTATCGGCGCGCATCACGTAGCTGATATATTTTAACGACACCACCAGCACTAACAGCCAGAAAATCAGCGAAAGGAAACCGAATACCGCATCGCGCTCAACGCCAAAACCGAACTGGCCGGAGAGGCACTCTCTTAAGGTATAAAGGGGGCTGGTACCGATATCGCCATAGACAACGCCTATTGCCGCTAACGTCACGGCACCAAGGGACTGCTTTTTATCAGAACTCATAGGAATATCTTTTATTGGAGCTGATGGCTGTATTGTACGGGCTCATCAGGTCATCAAAAAACGCACAGTATGCACGAATCATTGCGAATGCCTATCCTTAATTGGAATGTGGAAAGCGACTTCAATGGTCTGTGTCACCCTTTGACAAGAAAAAAGCTGACGCATATCAACTCTTTCAAGCATCATAGCCAGTAGTGTTTGCGCTCGCCAGTCACCCTGGCCTGAACGTAGAAAAGGATGAATGTTTGATGATGTCCCAACCTCACCGTCTGGCGGAAAGAATCGCTCGCCTTAGCAATGCCTTAGAAAAGGGACTTTATGAACGGCATCATGCCATCCGCCTCTGTCTGTTAGCAGCATTGAGCGGTGAAAGCGTTTTTTTGCTTGGCCCGCCAGGCATTGCCAAAAGCCTTATCGCCCGTCGCCTGAAGTATGCTTTTCAGCACGCCCGCGCCTTTGAATATCTCATGACCCGCTTCTCCACGCCGGAAGAAGTTTTTGGCCCACTTTCCATTCAGGCGCTGAAAGATGAAGGACGCTATCAGCGCCTGATTAAAGGCTATCTGCCCGATGCTGAAATCGTCTTTCTGGATGAAATATGGAAAGCCGGACCGGCCATTCTTAACACGTTGCTGACCGCCATCAACGAACGCCGCTTTCGCAACGGTGACTGTGAAGAACCGATCCCAATGCGATTATTGGTGACCGCATCCAATGAGCTGCCCGAAGCCGACAGCGGCCTGGAAGCGCTATATGACCGCATGCTGATCCGGCTGTGGCTGGATAATGTGCATGAGAAACAGAACTTTCGCAGCATGTTGACCCACCAGCAGGATGAGAACAGCAATCCCGTTGCGGAGTCGCTCTGCATCACTGATGAAGAGTATAGCGAATGGCAAAAAGGCATTACGCAGGTTGCGCTCCCGGACGAGGTGTTTGAACTGATATTCATGCTGCGCCAGCAGTTGGAAAACCAGCCCGAAGCGCCTTATATCTCCGATCGCCGCTGGAAAAAAGCGATTCATCTTTTACAGGCCTGTGCTTTTTACAGCGGTCGTAAAGCGATTGCGCCAGTAGATCTGATCTTGCTGAAGGATTGTCTGTGGCACGACGTCGCGTCGATGAAGCTGCTGGATCGCGAAATCGACAATCTGATCACCCAGCAGGCGTGGCAACAGCAGCCGATGCTGATCAAACTGCAACAAATTGCTTCGCGTCGACTAAGCCTGCAACAGGCGAAAAGCGTAGAGCAGGCGATCAGACTGGAAAAGCACGGCGGTATGTTCAGCCGTAAACCCCACTACGAGCTGCCGGCAGCGTTGTCCGCCGATACGCTGACGCTGATGCTGCAAAAGCCATTAATGCT
>DOOK01000394.1:18331-20237 GCA_003512805.1 Erwinia sp.
TGATATGCAGGTGAGCCATATCGTGATTGCCCGTGAATCGCTGCACCACTGGCTGCAAAAAGGTGGCGAAGTGCGCGGCAAGCTTAACGGAATCGGTTTTGCCCAAACGCTGGACCTGCACGTAGACGGTAACGACTGCCTGACGTTACGTGATGTCAGCCTTCAAACTTCACGGTTGATGCTGCCGGGCCAACCGTTGGCAAACGGGCTGCCACAGGAGATTATTGAAGCGCTCGATGAGGCAGAGGCGCAGCTTTACGCCCAGCGTACGTTATTCAGTCAGTATCATCGCTGCCTGTTTATCAGCGACGACTGGCTGGCGAAGATCGAGGAGAGCCTGCAGCAGGTAGCAGAACAGCTGAAACAGGTGCGCCGTTGATATCGCTGGATACGCTCAGCGCTTTTCTGGCGGTCAGCGAAGGGGAGCTGATTGAAGAGCTGGTCGTGGCACTGTTGGCCAGCCCGCAGCTCGCCATTTTTTTTGAAAAATTTCCCGGCATGAAAAAGGCGCTGTTGCACGATTTGCCCCGCTGGAAATCGGAGATCCTGGCGCAGCTGAAGCAAACAGCCGTGCCGGAAGCGCTTGCCGGTGAGTTCACGCTTTTTCAACAGTGCCAGCCGCTCGCCCATCAGGCCTTTTGCCTGAAGCTGCCGGAAATTCTTCTTTATCTGGATTCGCATCAGTCGCCGTTTAAAGACAAAGCACGCGAGCTAATCGCGCATACTACTGCCGGTCAAATAATGAGCGAGCCGCAGCATACGCTGTTTTTACAGCGCTGGCGGTTGAGTCTGACGCTGCAAACCCTGGCGCTGAATCAGCAACTGCTCGACAGTGAGCGGGAAAAACTGCTGGCGGAACTACAGCAACGGCTGGCGATGAGCGGTCAGCTGGCGCCTGTTCTGTCGGATGACAGCGAGAGCGCGGCCGGGCGCCTGTGGGACCTGAGCAGAAGCCCGGTACAGCGCGGCGACTACCAGCTGATCGTCGATTACGGCGATTTTCTGGCGCAGCAGCCGATGCTGCAAAAACTGGCGGAACAGCTGGGCCGCAGCCGCGAAGCCAAAGCGATACTGAGCGAGGATGCCCCGCTGGAGGCGTTCCATCAGCTGGTGAGAGAGCCAGCCAGCGTACCGGAAGAGGTCAATGGCATTCATCAAAGCGACGATGTGCTGCGCCTGCTGCCCCCCGAACTGGCTGCGCTGGGCATTAGCGAGCTGGAACTGGAGTTCTACCGCAGGCTGGTAGAGAAGCGGTTGCTGACCTATCGGCTACAGGGGGAAGCCTGGCATGACAGGGTTTCGCTACGTCCGGTCAGCCACCAGCAGCATGATGAGCAGCCGCGTGGCCCCTTTATTATCTGCGTGGACACTTCCGGCTCGATGGGGGGCTTTAACGAACGCTGTGCCAAAGCCTTTTGCCTGGCGCTGCTGAAGGTGGCGCTGGCCGACAATCGCCGCTGCTACATTATGCTGTTCGCGCATGAAGTAGTGGGCTACGAGCTGACCGCAGCCGATGGCATAGCGCAGGCGATCCGCTTTCTCAGCCAGCGTTTTCGCGGCGGTACCGATCTGGCGGCCTGTTTGCAGGCGGTGCTGAGCAGGCTTGCCACACCGGAGTGGAATGATGCCGATGCCGTCATTGTTTCTGATTTTATCGCCCAGCGATTGCCGGAGGAGCTGGTTAAAACGGTGAAAAAACACCAGCTTCTTCAGCTGCAACGCTTTCATGCTGTTGCGCTGTCCAATCATGGAAAACCGGGCATTATGCGTATTTTCGATCATATCTGGCGCTTCGATACCGGCCTGAAGAACCGTTTGCTGCGCCGCTGGCAACGCTGATTTACCTTTCGCCATCGCCTGGTAACACTTGCCTGCTATAGTCACTGTTGCGCTTTCGCCTACGGTT
>DOOK01000395.1 GCA_003512805.1 Erwinia sp.
AGGGGGATTGACGCCATCATCAAAAACCAGTTCGCTGTGATCGCCATCAACGTCATCAAAGAAGAATTGCTGGTAGTGTTTAACGCTGCCGTCACGCATATGAACGATCAGATCGTTACCCTGGCGCTCGAACTCGCTCACCATGGCGCGGGTTCCATGAATACGCACTACGCTGGGCTGATTCAACAGGATGGGCTTGCTGGAGTTCCCTGCTGCGATCTGAGAAAGAATGCTGCCATCGTCGCGCGAAAGTATTTCAATGCTGCCATCAGTAAGCTGAGCCATAGTCGCCTCTTGTACACCAGGTATGAGATATTTCGCGCGCAAACATGAAGTAAACCTTCAGTTTTGCGCGCAAAGCAATAGGTCGCCTTACCCGAAGGCAGGCGGTGTCACCTGGTGAGGCGGCATTGTCGGACCGGCTAAAAAAGGCAAAAATACGCTAAAAAAAGGCTCTGACTCACTATTTTTTTTCACTTTTCTCTTTTTGATAGTAAGAAAAAACCTGCCTTATGAGATGATTATTATTTATCGTCAGGATAAAAATCACTGATAATTTGACTTAGTTCACGTTGACGCCGCCTGTCAAATATCAAGAAAAATTGATGAGATAATTTGTTAATAAATTGATTTGCCTTAAGGAATTATTTTTAAGAAAGTGTAAAAGATGTAACTTTCCCTGCAGAGAAGGTCGCACTTTCGGGCAGGATTTTTTTTTGAGCGAGGAGAGTTTTCCATCATCACTGGCGGAAAATGGCGGGCACAAACCGCTTGAGCTGCGTAAAAAAGCACCAACCCAGAATGACCTGACCGACGCGCAATAAGATGAATTTTTTATCTTTAACCAGCACTTTGGATTAAAGAGGGATGGCGTACTGGCAACCAGGAGTTATCTGTAAAATCGCCTTTAACCTCAATATTTGATTAATAGCGTCATTTTTTCAGGTTATTTAACACAAACGCCCGCGTTGCTATGGTTCCGTCACGTTATAATCTGCGTCTTGCCTGTGGCATGTTCTTCTTTAATTTGGCGGAATGTGATAAAAAGTAGTGTTTACTGCGACAAGCTATTAACGGAACCTATGACGATTCAGGACGCCAGATCCGCACGCGCGCTGGCAGCGCCCCACGCACTTTCCCAGGTCGCGCACGCGTGGCCGGACAACCGCCCTTTGCGCCCGCGTGGATCGTCTGGCAGTGACTGCCCGCCTTCCGTTGTATCGACCGGCCTTTCGTTCGCGACTTGCCTTTACCTGTGCCTGACTGATGGCTCGTTAACTGGGGTTCCACGGCTATGATGCCCTACAAATTTCCACTGACTTCGGGTAATGTCACGCGCTTTTTCGTGATGTTCATCCTGGTGCTGCTGTTGGCATCGGGATTTATGATCCACAACGCTGTTAACGCCTGGCTGACCGATAAACGCTACGCGATGGCGGACATTGCTCACGATATGCAAAAGCGTATCGACACCTACCGGTTCGCTACCTGGCAGATTTATGAAAATCTTGCGGCCAATGCCGCCGGCTCGCCGCCAAACAGCCTGCAGGAAACCCGCCTGCGCCCCGACGTTTATTATCTTGAGAAAACCCGTCGCAAGACCGAGGCGCTGATATTTGGCTCCCATGACAGCAGTACGCTGGATATGACGCTGCGCATGTCCAACTATCTGGATACGCTGTGGGGGTCTGAGAACAGTACCTGGTCAATGTATTTTCTTAACGGGCAGGATAACAGCCTGATCCTGATTTCTACGCTGCCGTTAAAAGATATGGCGACGCGCTATAAAGAAAGTGCCATCAGTACTATTGTCGACGCGCGCCGTGCGGAAATGCTTCAGCAGGCCAACGCGCTGGATGAGCGTGAGAGCTTTTCCCCCCTGCGCCGCTTTACCTGGCAGAATGACCACTATTTTACCGTGCGCACAACCTTTAACCAGCCGGGCCATCTGGCCACCATAGTGGCCTTTGATTTGCCGATTAACGATCTTATCCCGCAAAACATGCCGCTGGAAAACTTCCAGCTGAAGCAGGATATGACCGGCACCAGCCCCAACCGCAGCGTGGATGACGACGGCACGCACAGTACTAAAGTGACGTTGCTTAACCCCAATATAGAGATCGCAGCCTCGCTGGCCAGCACGCCGCTGCAGCTGGTGTATCGCGTGCCTATCCTCGGCCTGTTTGCCGATACGCTGCGTAACCTGCTGTGGCCGTTACTGGCAAACTTTGTGCTGCTGCTGTTGTCACTGGCTGGCCTGTTTCTGCTGCGCCAGCAGTCGCTGCGTCCCAGCGAAAATCAGAGTGCCGAACTGGAGTCGCTGCGTGTACTTAACGAAGAAATTGTCGCCAGCCTGCCGGTTGGCCTGCTGGTCTATGATTTTGCCAGCAACCGTACCATTATCAGCAACAAAATTGCCGAGCATCTGCTGCCGCATCTGAATCTGCAAAAGATTATTAATATGTCCGATCAGCATCAGGGCGTGCTTCAGGCTACCGTAAACAATGAAGTTTATGAGATCCGCCACGCACGCAGCATGCTGGCGCCCAGTACGCAGCTGTTTATGATGCGCGATCAGGATCGCGAGCTGTTGGTAAATAAAAAGCTGCAAAAAGCACAGCAGGTGCTGGATAAAAGCCACCAGACGCGCCAGCAGCTGCTGCAGAATCTGGGTCATGCGCTGAACCGACCGCTGGGCGAAGTGATCGGCCACCTGCAGGCTATCGAATCGGCACAGCCGGGCGAACAGCTGGAAGAGGCATTGCAGGAAGCGCAGGCGCTGCGCCGACTGGTGGATGATATCGTGCTGCTGAACCGCCTG
>DOOK01000028.1 GCA_003512805.1 Erwinia sp.
CTTTCCCTACACGACGCTCTTCCGATCTCGACGCTTGATTTTGCCCGGACGGCAGAGCGGCTGGGCTATCACCGTCTTTGGGTGTCCGAGCATCACGATAACGACCGGCTGGCAGGCAGCTCGCCGGAGGTTCTGATTGCCTGGCTACTGGCGCAGACCAGCCGGTTACGTATCGGCTCCGGCGGCGTCATGCTGCAGCATTACAGCCCTTATAAGGTGGCGGAAAATTTTCATCTGCTGGCTTCACTGGCCCCGGGGCGCGTCGATTTGGGTGTGGGCAAAGCGCCGGGCGGGCTGCCGCTTTCCACCCAGGCGTTGCAGGGCGAGCAGGCAGGGCAAAAGGATTTTCCTGCGCAGCTGGCGCAATTAACCCGCTATCTCACCGAAGCGACCAGGCCGACCGGTGGGGACGTCGCCAGAGCACTGCCGGCACCCGGGCAGTCGCCGTCTCGCTTTCTGCTGGGCGCGAGCCCGGAAAGCGCGCGGCTGGCGGCTCGTCTGGGGTGGAACTTTGTCTATGCCGGCTTTATTAATGCCTCGGAGCAGGCGATGCGGGAAGCGATCCTGACCTTTCACGAGTACGCTCAGGCAGGCAAGGCGCTGATCAGCCTGGCGGCGCTGGCGGCCGATACCACCGAGGAGGCCGCTTCGCTCCTGGCTGAACAGCATAACTACCGCGTTACGCTGGGCGAGCGTCATGTCACCGTGGGCAGCGAAGCGCAGGCGCTGGATTTCGTGCGCCAGGCGGGTGCGGTGGACTACCGTATTGAAAAGCAAACGCTGAACGTGCTGCACGGCACTGCCGAAGTTATCCACCAGCGCCTGGCTGATTTGCAGCAAAGCCTTCACGTTGACGAATTTATTTTGCATACGCCGCTAAGCAACCCTGCGCGGCGCCTGCGTTCTGTAACTTTGCTGGCGGGCCAGCATTAAGGAGAGTGTATGAGCACCCACATCAAATTCGGCCTGATGCTGCACGGCGCAGGCGGCCATATGAACGCCTGGCGTCATGCCAGCGCGCCGGCAGACGCCAGCGTAAACTTCCGCTACTTTACCGATCTGGCGCAGCAGGCGGAATCCGCAGGATTTGACTTCCTTTTCGTTGCCGACGGCCTGCATATCAATGAAAAATCGCTGCCGCATTTTCTTAATCGTTTTGAGCCGGTGGCCCTGCTGTCTGCGCTGGCGGCGGTAACGCAGCGGATTGGACTGGCCGGCACCATTTCGACCTCGTATAGCGATCCTTTCACCGTGGCTCGCCAGCTGGCGACGCTGGATAACATCAGCGGCGGGCGGGCGGGCTGGAACGTGGTGACTTCACCCCTGGAAGGTTCGGCCAAAAACTTTGGCAAAGCGCATCCGGCGCACTCGCTGCGCTACGAGATTGCCGAGGAGTATATCAATGTAGTTCAGGGATTATGGGATTCCTGGGAAGACGACGCCTTCGTGCGGGATCGGGACAGCGGCGTTTTTTTTGATGCAGCCAAACTGCACAAGCTTAATCACCAGGGCAAGTTTTTTTCGGTAGCCGGCCCGCTGAATATTCAGCGTTCGCCACAGGGACAGCCGGTCATTTTCCAGGCGGGCGCCTCCGATACCGGCATCGGCCTTGCCGGAAAATCTGCCGACGCGGTATTTACCAATGCGCGCACGCTGCAGGAAGCGCAAACCTATTCGCATAAATTGCAGGCCAGCGTAACGGCCAACGGACGTGCGCCGGTCGCTATTTTCCCCGGTATCAGCCCGATTATTGGCAAAACACCGGAAGAGGCCGAAGCGAAATATCAGCATCTGCTGTCGCTGCTTTCGCTTGACGACGCGCTGGCCTACCTGGGCCGTTTCTTCGAGCACCATGATTTTAGTCAGTACGATCCGGATGGGCCTTTTCCAAATATTGGCGAGCTGGGGCAAAACAGCTTCCGTTCCACCACCGACAGCATTAAGCGTCGGGCCAGGGAAGAGAGCCTGACGCTGCGTCAGATAGCTTATGAAACCACGCTGCCGCGCGGTGAATTTTTCGGTACGCCGCAGCAGGTGGCCAGTGCGCTTATTGAGTGGGTGGAAAAGGGCGGCGCAAGCGGCTTTATCCTCAGCGGCCCGGTATTAGTGGAATCCCTGCGCGATATGACCCGGGATGTTCTGCCGATCCTGGCGGCGCGTGGCTACTGGCAGCCTTCTGAAGAAAAGACGCTGCGCGGCAGGTTAGGGCTGCCGTTTAAAACCAATCGCTATGTTGAGCAGGTACGGGAACTGGCGGGAAGTAAATAATTAAGATGACGGGCAGCCTCGTGCCGCCCGCGATGAAACCTACTGCGGCTTCTTATCCAGCGTCCAGGTCGCGCTACTGACCTCGACTTTTACCGGCAGCAGGCCAATCTGCGTAAATTTATCGGCCAGCGCCTGCTGCTGCTTAAACACTTCCGGCGTCATTCTTTCTGCCCCAAAGGGCATTCTGGCGAGGGCTTTCTGCCAGATCGTCGGCGGCAGGCCGGTGGAGGACGAGAGAATGTTTGCCGTTTCTTCCGGATGCCCGTTAGCCCAGTCGCTAAGTTTGCCTGATTCAGCCAGCACGTTTTCTGCCGTTTGCGGATGCGCTTCCGCAAATTTACGGCTGGCCAGATAGAAGGTGTAGTGCGGCACCAAACCTTCCGCGTCTTTTACTATCCTGGCGTTGGCGTGGGTTTCTACTTCCGCCAGATAAGGATCCCAGATAACCCAGGCATCTACTGCGCCCCGCTGAAACGCGGCGCGAGCGTCGGCAGGCGGCAGGTAAACTGGCGTGATGTCCTGGTAGCTCAGCCCGGCTTTCTCCAGCGCGGTAACCAACAGGTAGTTGACATCCGATCCCTTGTTTAACGCCACTCTTTTACCTTTCAGATCGGCAACATTCCTGATTTTTGAAGCCTGTGGGACGACAATGGCTTCGGTTTTGGGGTTGGCGGGCGAATGCCCCAGATAAACGAAATCAGCCTGTGCGGCCTGAGCGAAAGCCGGCGGCGCGTCGCCGGTTGCCGCCAAATCTATGCTGCCCACGTTCAGCCCTTCCAGCATTTGCGGGCCGGCCGGGAACTCTACCCAGCGCACCCGAATGCCCTGTTTCTTAAATTCGTCGTCAAGCGTGCCGCGGTATTTCAGCAGCGCAAACAGATTGGCTTTCTGATAGCCGATATTGACCGTCTCTGGCCGCGATTCCGCCAGCGCCTGCTGGGACGTCGCGGCTATAACCAGCAAGGTAAGGCTGCTAAGAAGATAATTTTTCATTGTTTTTCCCTTAAAGATGTCGTCAGGGCAACATAGCAAATTGGGTGCAAAGGGCTTAGCGAGTAAATCTGCGGTGCTTAGCAGGAAAAAACATATGGATCTGGACGGCAGGGAAATCCGCCCTCAATAAAAATGATTGCCGGGGCAGCCTGCCTTTGAGCAAGAGTCATGCAAAATTTGCCCGGCCAGGTAAAAGAAAAATTGATTCGGTTAAAACAGGGATGAAAAGGTTAAAGCGCATTCGTCCTGCTGCTCTGTGCCTGCGCATCGTAAAACGCCACATCGCCTGTATCGTACATCAGATAGCAGACGGCGGTTTCGATCCGAATATGCGCTCCGCGTGATGCATCCCGACTTTCAGGCTGTTTATCAGAAGGGGGAAAGGGATCGGGCTGCCGGACTAACGCAAGCGCAGATGGCAACAAAAGCCGCCTGCTGTCTTAAGCCATAAAGCCTTTCCGATACCGCTGTCATCCACGCTTTTCCTGAACAACATGATCTGGCGGGCCAGCCGGTAAAAGAGCGCCAGATTTTGGCTAATGTGCGGGCGGCGACGTATTAGGATGATGAAAGACGGCCGTAACGCTTAAGGTAAGCCGGCGCGGCAAGGCAGGGATCGCCTGGCATGCTCCCTGCCTTCTTAACGCGCGGCTTTTGACTCCGCGGCTTTTCCCCGGTTGGCGTATCTTTAGCGGGCAATCTTGCATGGCGCAGACCAGCCTCCCGTAGCCTGTGCCAGCCTTTCCCTACCTTCTTAACGCGCGGCTTTTGATCCCGGAGCGTTTCCCCGATTGGCGTATCTTTAGCGGGCAATCTTGCATAGCGCAGACCAGCATCCCCTCTGGCCTGTGCCTACTACAGCGCAGGCATTGATTTATTTGCCTTTGGCTACGGTTAACGCCTGAGCCGCACAGACCAGCGCCAGATGGCTCAGTCCCTGCGGCAGATTGCCGCGCCAGCTGCCGGTTCTGACATCAAACATCTCGTTGAATATTTCCACGTTGCCTCTGTCGCACAAGCTTTCGAGGATTTCATGCATGAAAGCTTCGGCACGTTCCGTATCGCCCATGGAAGCGCAGGCCTCCACCAGCCAGAAAGAGCAGGCCACAAAAGTGCTTTCTTCCTGTTCCACGCCGCTGTAGCGGTAAAGCATAGCGCTGTTGTGGCCCAGTTCATGTCGGATCGCGTCATAAGTGGCTAACATGCGGTCAGGATTAACCCTGTTGCCATACTGGTGCATCAGCGCCAGCGAAGCGTCCAGCTTGTCTTCGCTGCCGACGTAAAACAGATAGGCCTGGCGGCTTTCCGACCAGCAATTTTCTTCGATCCAGTCACGGATACGATCGCGTTCGCGCGCCCAGCGACCTACCCAGGTCGGTTCAATATGCTCACCTTCGGCCATCTCGACGGCCTGATCCAGCGCCAGCCAGCAGGCCATTTTAGAGTGGGTATAGTGCTGTTCATCAGGCAGCTCCCAAATTCCCGAATCCTTTTGGCGCCAGCTGTCGGCGCAGCAGTTCGCCAGTTCGCCAAGCATCCGCGAGGTGGCGATATCCAGCACGTGACCCGCCTGAATAAAAAGCCGCGCGGTAGCGAGCATATCGCCATACATGCTGAGCTGCACCTGGTCGCGGGCGTTGTTGCCAACGCGTACGGGTTGTGAATCTTCATAACCTCGCAGCGGCAGATAGCGCTCTTCCGGCACCAGGTTGCCCTCAAGGGTATAACAGGCGCGCAGTTTTACACCATGGCGGATAATAGTGTGCGTCAGCCAGGAGAAGGCGGCTTTACAATCTTCCAGCGCGCCCAGGTAGACGAAAGATTTGATGATCAGGCAGGCGTCGCGCACCCAGGCATAGCGGTAGTCATAGTTTTTTTCGCCGCCGAAACCTTCCGGTAAGGATGAGGTTGCCGCCGCCGCCAGCGCACCGGTTGGCGAGTACCAAAGGAACTTCAGCGACAGAGCAGAGCGCTTAACGTGCGTTGAAAAGAGCCCCCGGTAAGAAAGGTGCTCAACCCAGTCCCGCCAGGCGACGTGGCTGGTTTCAATTCTGTCGTCAATAGCCGATAAATCCGGCACCGCCAGCGGCTCTTTTTCACTCGCCAGCAGCGCTATCAGTGAATGCGAACCGGGCGACGTGACTATTCGGCCTTCGACCGCTTCATCGCACAGCGAGCTGATGGTTACGTCGTCACTGGTTCGCAGCATGGTCATCAGATCGCCAATATGAAAAACCGCGCCGTGATGCGTGTTCGCCACCCATGGCGAACGGCTTTCCGCCACCGTGCCCAGCTTAAGACGCAGATTCAGCACGACCTCACCCTCAATACCTTCCACGCGGCGCGCCAGTTCGCTCCAGGGCAGACGACCGGCCAGCGAACTGTTTAGCGATTCGGTCAGGCGTACCGAGCCGCTTTCGGTGCTGTAAAGTGTTTCCAGAACGTTACTGTTTTCGCGATAGCTGCGCTCGACGCGGTAGCTGCCTTCAGGCTCCAGCTGGAAAAAGCCGCCGATGCCGGGATCGAGGATACGATCGAACAGCGGGGGGGAGTCCAGATTGGGCGCGCACCACCAGTCGATAGCACCATCTGGCGCGATCAGGGCAACGGAACGCCCCTCGCCGATGGCCGCATAGTCGCCGAGACCGGCAAAACCCTCTTTGCGCACGGGAGAGCGGTAGGTTTTATTTTTCACTCGACGTCCCTTGTTCAGAATAGAAAAGCGGCCTGAGCCATAAAACGATGATGGCTCACCGAATGACATCAGGCTCTGGATGGAAAAGTATAGATAAGTTTTTAGCTTACGCTGGCAAAACGGCTTGAACGAGGGTGCCGAACGGCAAACCCGAAGGGAAATGGCGTAGCGTTGCTCAAATAATACGGTGCAGGGAGCGGGTTATTAAATCGTCA
>DOOK01000403.1 GCA_003512805.1 Erwinia sp.
CTTGCCAGACGCGGCGTACTCACGCTGTGGCTGGAGGTGCGCGCCTCGAATCACGCTGCCATCGCGCTTTATCAGCAGCTTGATTTTAATGAGGTATCGGTACGTCGTAACTATTACCCTACTGCCGAGGGGAAAGAAGATGCCATTATCATGGCGCTAACTATCTAAGGATAAATGATGCTTAAAGAGTGGGACTGGATATTGTTTGACGCTGACGACACGCTGTTTCACTTTGATGCGTATGCCGGATTACAGCGCCTTTTCCAGCAGTATGACGTGGTGTTTTCACCGGATGATTATCAGGAGTATCAGTCTGTTAATAAACCGTTGTGGGTGGAATACCAGAACGGCGCGATTACCGCGCGGCAGCTGCAACACCAGCGTTTTCAGGGCTGGGCCGACAAGCTGAACGTCACGCCCCTCGATCTCAACCAGGGTTTTTTAAACGCGATGGCCGAGATCTGCGTGCCGCTGGCCGGCGCGGTGAATCTGTTAAACTGCCTGAAAGGCCATGTAAAAATGGGCATCATCACCAACGGTTTTACGGCGCTGCAGCAGATCCGTTTGGAGCGCACCGGCTTTCTGGGCTACTTCGACCTGGTGGTTATCTCTGAACAGGTAGGCCACGCCAAACCCCATCCGGCCATTTTCGAACATGCGCTGGAAAAGATGGGTAATCCCCCGCGCGGCCGGGTCATGATGGTAGGTGATAACCCTGATTCTGACATTCTGGGTGGGATGCGTGCCGGGCTGGCAACCTGTTGGCTGAACGCTGACAATCGCCCCTTACCCGACGGTATCGTGCCGACCTGGCAGGTCGCTAAGCTACAGGAACTCGAAGAGATTCTAATTGCTTAAGTTTGGCTCATCTGTAGTAAAAACCTTTTAATTTCCCTTTAGTCAGCAAAAGTATCTGGATAGCGCGTAAATAAAAGCTCTGTCCGATACTTTGTTTTTTTGATTCTCTCTCCGAAATTACCTTTCTCCCCTGTATTAAAGTTCAGTGCCAGTACCAACTGTGTCTATATAATATTTAGTTATTAATAAAATGAATTTTAGTAAAAAAATGAAATATATAGATGAAGAAAATATCACCAAATCGGGCTGGTCTGGCAAAAATGCGCCTCAGGCTGCTCAAATTTTGTTTAATTTTTTTACATTAGCATTACTAAAGCTTAAGCGCAGTGGGAGAGAGCGTTGAATAATTAAAAGGACTCTGTAAACTTGCCGGAAAAAGGGTCTCCACCCCCTGGATTCTGCCCGGGCAGCCTGCTTCACTGCTGGCCCGTGCGGTAGCTATGGTAATGTAGAGTCAGAGGATCACTTATGTACTTGCATGATGCTGTTACCTTTTTTAACCACATTATCGTCAGGGGTAAGAGATAAAGAAAATCTGAAAAAAAGGTTATCTGAACGACTTATTTTCAGGCAGCCGCGGCAGGGTATCCGGCGAGATAGTCCTGACGCTCCAGCTTTAAACGGTGCTATAAAACAGTCTGCGGCTAGTTGACGAGCCGTAAAAGATCGATTTGCTTAATAATTAACCCGCTAACCAGGCGTTATACCCTGTTGGGCGAGTTATAATAGCGCTTCGGTTTTATTAACCATTGCAGTAATCGGGCGCGGCAGAGGCTGTTTATCAACGTGGCACGACCAGCCGACAGCAGAGTACGGCTGTAAACCCGGTCAACCCGCCTTCAGCCGCACTTTCGCACAAGCCTTTTTAAACAGAAAACATGAGGACCCGGGTGAAAATTCGAATTGCATTAAGCCTGCTTTTTGTTCTGACGGTAGCGGGATGTAAGGCGCCACCGCCGCCAATGACCGACGATACCCTCGTTTCCAGCACCGTCGACGGCGTGAAACTGACCTACCGTCATGCGGTACAGCCGCCGCTCTCTTTTACCCCGGTGAACGAGGAATATCGGGCGCTTTACGCCGCTTCGGTGATGACGCGTCCTGACTTCGGCGGCAAGCTGGTCAGCCATCTGGAAAACGGCAAGCCTTATACCGTTCTCGGCACGGTGGAAAATAACTGGTTCGCCATCGCCGAGAGCGGGGAAGAGCAGCTGATCGGCTATGTGCCGCTGCGTGCCGTAGTAAAAAGCGACCTTTACGATAAAACCCTTAAGGCCGATGCCCGCCGTAAACGTGTTCGTGCCCCGGCGAAAAAGACCTGCGTTGCGGTTGATGGCGACAGCAAAGCCTGCCAGAACAGCAACAGCGGAACCTGGGTGATCGACTAATCCAGTAGCTAAGTAGCTAATAATGATGAACAGAAACGTTCTGCGCCTGAGTTTTCAGGCGCTTTTCCTGATAGCACTCAGCGTGCTGACAGGTTGCACTTCGCACAGCGTACCTTCTCACTACAGCCTGGCGTTCAGGCATCCTTCGCAGATTAATCACGGCGCACCGCTTAAGGTTCGCGTATTGCTGCTGCGGGCCGACGCCGATTTCGTGTCCGCCGATTTTTATTCGCTGCAAAACAAAACGGGTGCCCTGTTGGGCGGCGCATTGCTGAACAGTGAACAACTCTTTCTGATGCCCGGTAAAAGCACTGACACCCTGAGCGGGCCGCTGCCTGCTGAGGCTCGCTACATTGGCGTGCTTGCCGAATACCAGTCGCTTGACGGGAAAAAATGGCGTCTTTCGCTGCCGCTGCCGACCGGTACGGACGCGGTCTGGCAGCAGGTGGACAGCCTTCTGCAAGCCACTCTCGTCGCTAACGACAGCGGACTCCTTGCCGTCAGTCACTGACGCCAGCCTGAAAACGGAAGCCTTATGAACAAAGCAGAAAAAGTGGTCTGGACCGAAGGCATGTTCCTGCGCCCGCATCATTTTCAGCAGGCAGAGAGCTATCAGCAAAGCCTGCTGAACCAGTGGGGCCAGGCTCAACGGCCCTATATGTGGGGCTTTCTCGACTACGAAATTGACGAAGCGCTGCTGCGCCAGGGGAAAA
>DOOK01000405.1 GCA_003512805.1 Erwinia sp.
GAGCACTTTACGCTGGCGGATATTTTCCTTTCGCATACCCTGATGTGGGCGCAACTGTGCGGATTACCGGCTGACGATAAATTAACCCGTTACGTAGAGAACTGTCAGCGAAGGGAAGCGTTCAGCAAAGCGCTGGAAAGAAATAACCGCACAGCCTGACGCGTGTTTTACGGATAAAAAAAAGGGCCGGCCTTTCGGCCAGCCCCCAGTTTCGTATTAACTTAGGATGCTGCTTTAGCGCCCAGACGTTCTTTGATACGTGCAGACTTACCGGTACGCTCACGCAGGTAGTACAGTTTGGCCTTACGTACGGCACCACGGCGTTTAACAGCGATGCTGTCGATTACAGGTGAGTGAGTCTGGAAGACACGCTCAACACCTTCGCCGTTAGAAATTTTACGAACGGTGAATGCAGAGTGCAGACCGCGGTTACGAATAGCGATAACCACGCCCTCGAATGCCTGCAGACGCTTCTTGGAGCCTTCAACAACCCATACTTTCACTTCCACGGAATCGCCCGGACGGAATGAAGGTACGTCCTGTTTCATCTGCTCTTGTTCGATTTGCTTGATAATGTTGCTCATAATTAAATCTCTTATCCTGGGTAAACTGATATTCAGGCACCGCGGCTACAGCCCGGACTGCCCATCATCGTTATGCTGCTGGCTGAATTCCTTTTGGAACTCTTTCAGCAACTTTGCTTGCTCTTCAGTCAGAGCCAGGTTTTCCAGAAGTTCAGGTCTTCTTAGCCAGGTACGGCCCAGCGACTGTTTCAGGCGCCAGCGGCGAATTTCGGCATGGTTGCCCGACAGCAGAACTGGCGGAACCTCCATCCCTTCTAACACTTCAGGTCGGGTATAGTGTGGACAGTCCAGCAATCCCTCGGAAAACGAATCTTCCTCGGCCGATGCCTGCTTGCCCAGTACGCCGGGTATAAACCGGGCGACTGAATCAATCAGCGTCATTGCCGGCAGTTCCCCACCGCTGAGCACGTAATCTCCGATCGACCATTCTTCATCGATTTCGGTTTGAATAACGCGCTCATCAATCCCTTCATAGCGACCACACACCAGAATTAACTTCTCGCTGGTCGCCAGCTCGCAAACGCCTTCCTGATCGAGTTTGCGTCCCTGAGGTGAAAGATAAATCACCTTAGCGCCTTCTCCTGCCGCCGCTTTTGCTGCGTGGATGGCATCCCGTAAGGGCTGAACCATCATTAGCATTCCCGGTCCGCCGCCGTAAGGACGATCGTCCACGGTACGGTGCCGGTCATGAGTGAAGTCACGAGGACTCCAGCTCTGAATGCTGAGCAGGCCATTTTTTACTGCCCGGCCAGTTACTCCGTATTCGGTAATTGCGCTAAACATCTCAGGGAACAGGCTGATTATGCCAATCCACATCGACTGCGCCGGAGTGTTACCGTCTTGTCCGGAGCTCAAAAACCAGGATCCCAATCTACTTCGATAGTGCCGGTAGTGAGATCGACATTCTTGATAACCTGTCCATCAAGGAACGGAACCAGCCGCTCCTTCGCACCAAACGCATCCTTCAGGTTTGCCTTCACGACGAGTACGTCGTTTGAACCGGTTTCCATCATATCAATGACTTTGCCCAGCTCGTATCCTTGCGTGGTCACTACCTGGCAGCCCATAAGGTCTTTCCAGTAATAGTCACCGCTTTCCAGAGGAGGCAGCTGCTCCGCGTCTACCACAATTTCGCAATTGGTCAGTAGCGTAGCGGCATCACGATCGTCAATGCCTTTGACTTTGATGATCATGTCCTGATTGTGGCGCTTCCAGCCTTCCAGCTCGATAAGCTGCCATTGACCCGCCCGCTGGATAAACCAGGGTTGGTAGTCAAAAATGCTTTCAGCATCTTCGGTGGAGGAAAACACTTTGAGCCAACCACGAATACCATAGGCCGATCCCATCTTTCCCAGAATTAACGGGTTAGCGGGCGGCTGGGCGGTGAGTTGCTTGCTCATGTTGACCACCGTGACAGATTAAGCTGCTTTCTTAGCTTCTTTGATCAGCGCACCAACGCGATCAGAGAGAGTAGCGCCCTGGCCAACCCAGTGCTCAATGCGATCCAGATCCAGACGCAGTGCTTCAGCCTGACCAGAAGCGATTGGGTTGAAGAAGCCTACGCGCTCGATGAAACGACCGTTGCGAGCGTTGCGGCTGTCAGTGACAACTACCTGATAAAACGGACGCTTTTTAGCGCCGTGACGTGCCAAACGAATTGTTACCATAACATCCTCTTTAGTTAATAAAACAACCGGGCCCCATTGAGGGAACGGGGCCCGGGTGCAATATAAAAAGCCCGAAAATTTTACTCATTTTGGCGCAAAAAGCAATCTAATTCGCCTGAGCGCTTTTCCGGCTCGATTAACGGCCCGGGAAGCCCGGCGGCATCATACCTTTCATGCCGCGCATCATCTTGGCCATCCCGCCCTTCTTCATCTTTTTCATCATGCGCTGCATGTCGTCAAATTGCTTAAGCAAGCGGTTAACGTCCTGCACCTGCATACCGGATCCCGTCGCGATACGACGCTTACGGGAACCTTTGATAATTTCTGGCTTCTCACGCTCTTTGCGGGTCATGGAGTTAATCATTGCCTCCATGCGCACCAGCACCTTGTCATCCATCTGCGACTTAACGTTATCCGGCAGCTGGCCCATGCCCGGCAGTTTGCCCATCAGGCTGGCCATGCCGCCCATGTTGCGCATCTGCTTGAGTTGCTCCAGAAAGTCATTGAGATCGAAGCCGTCGCCTTTTTTCAGCTTGCTGGCGAGTTTCTCCGCCTGCGCGCGATCGACCTTGCTTTCGATATCTTCAATCAGCGACAGGACGTCGCCCATGCCCAGAATACGGGAAGCGATACGATCCGGATAGAACGGCTCCAGCGCCTCAGTTTTCTCACCGACACCCATAAATTTAATAGGCTTGCCGGTAATATGGCGGATAGAGAGCGCCGCACCACCACGTGCATCACCGTCCACCTTGGTCAGGATGACACCGGTCAGCGGCAGCGCTTCGTTAAAAGCTTTTGCCGTGTTCGCCGCATCCTGACCGGTCATGGCATCGACCACAAACAGGGTTTCTACCGGATTGATGGCGGCGTGAACCTGTTTGATCTCGTCCATCATCGCTTCGTCAACGTGCAAACGACCGGCGGTATCCACCAGCAGCACGTCGTAGAACTTCAGCTTAGCCTGCTGAAGGGCGTTTTTGACGATATCGACCGGCTTCTGGCTCAGATTGGACGGACAAAAGTCAACGCCGACCTGCTCTGCCAGCGTTTCCAGCTGTTTAATTGCCGCCGGACGATAAACGTCGGCAGACACAACCAGCACTTTCTTCTTGTGCTTTTCGCGCAGGAATTTACCCAGCTTGCCGACGCTGGTTGTTTTACCTGCACCCTGCAAGCCCGCCATCAGCACCACAGCTGGCGGCTGAGCGGCCAGATTGAGCGTGTTGTTTTCGGCGCCCATGGCGACGACCAGCTCATTCTGAACGATCTTCACAAACTCCTGACCCGGGGTCAGGCTTTTGTTGACGTCGTGGCCCACGGCACGCTCTTTAACGCGGCCGATAAAGTCACGCACTACCGGCAGCGCAACGTCTGCCTCAAGCAGCGCCATGCGCACTTCGCGCAGGGTGTCCTTAATGTTGTCTTCTGTCAGCCGTCCACGGCCACTGATATTGCGCAGGGTCTGCGACAATCTGTCGGTTAAATTATCAAACATCGTCTCTCGCTCAACGTAATGAGAGGTCGCCAGGCGACACAATGGCGCAGATTATAACATGAAGACGCGGCGATCTCAGCCATCTGCGTTGAGATCGTTTGGAGCCAGCGGCGGCTGGCGCTATACTGCTTTTTTTCATAGCCTTGCCGGTACCACCTATGTCCGTTTTTGCGATCCTGGCGCTGCTCGCCTACTCTTTCAGCCTTGCTCTGATTATTCCCAGCCTGCTGCGCAAGCAGAGCGCATGGCGAGGCATGGCCGTTGTTTCCGCTGTCGTCGCGCTGGTTTGCCATGGCGTCGCACTGGAACAGCGTATTTTCACCGCGGAAGGCGGCCAGAACCTGAGTCTGTTAAATATCGGCTCGCTGGTCAGCCTGCTGATTTGCGCCATTATGACTATCGTGGCCTCACGCAACCGTGGCTGGATCCTGCTGCCTTTGGTTTACAGCTTCGCGCTTATCAATCTGGCCTTCGCGACCTTTGTGCCCAATGCGTTTATCACCCATCTGGAAACCACACCCGGTATGATGGTGCACATAGGGCTGGCGCTGTTTGCCTATGCTACGCTAATGATTGCGGCACTCTATGCGCTGCAGCTGGCGTGGATAGACTGGCTGCTGAAAAATAAAAAGCTGGCTTTCAGCAGGGATATCCCGCCGCTGATGACCATTGAGCGCAAAATGTTCCATATCACCCAAATAGGGGTGGTATTGCTGACGCTGGTGCTCTGTACCGGCCTGTTTTATATGCAGGATTTGTTCAGCCCTGAAAACGTAGATAAGGCCGTCCTGTCGATTCTGGCCTGGTTTGTCTATATCGTTTTGCTTTGGGGTCACTATCATGAAGGATGGCGTGGACGCCGCGTGGCCTGGTTCAATTTTGGCGGCGCGTTCCTGCTGACCATGGCCTATTTCGGCAGTCGTATGCTGCAACACTTTTTGTCCTCCTGATCCTCCACTACAAGGAATTCCCTCGTTGGAACAAGTTTCAACCACCACGCTGATTATTATTCTTTTCGTTATGGTGCTGGTGTCGGCATGGTTCGCCGGCTCCGAAACCGGCATGATGACCCTCAATCGCTACAAGTTGCGCCATCAGGCTAAAAATGGCGATCGCGCCGCCCGTCGGGTAGAGAAATTGCTGCGCCGCCCCGACCGTCTCCTCAGTCTGGTGCTGATTGGCAACAACCTGGTCAATATTCTGGCTTCCGCATTGGCCACCATCGTCGGGATGCGTCTGCACGGCGACGAAGGCGTGGCTATCGCTACCGGTATCCTGACATTTGTGGTGCTGGTATTTGCCGAAGTTTTACCGAAAACCGTTGCCGCGCTTTATCCTGAAAAAGTCGCTTTTCCCAGCAGCTTGCTGTTAGGCCCGTTGCAAATCGTGATGATGCCATTGGTCTGGCTGCTGAACACTATTACCCGCATTCTGATGCGTATGGTGGGCATGAAGACGGATGGAACGGCCAACTCCGCGCTGAGTAAAGAAGAGCTGCGCACCATCGTCTATGAATCCCGCACGTTAATGTCGCACCGCAATCAGGATATGCTGCTGTCCGTACTGGACCTCGAAAAAGTTAACGTGGATGACATCATGGTGCCGCGCAACGAAATTGTGGGTATCAATATCAACGATGACTGGAAATCCATCGTCCGCCAGCTTACCCACTCGCCGCATGGCCGCATCGTGCTTTACCGTGACTCGCTGGATGATGCGATCAGTATGCTGCGTCTACGGGAAGCCTACCGTCTGATGACGGAGAAAAAAGAGTTCACTAAAGAGGTTATGCTGCGCGCGGCGGATGAAATTTATTACGTACCGGAAGGCACGCCACTCAACATTCAGCTGGTTAAGTTCCAGCGCAACAAGAAGAAAGTGGGTCTGGTCGTTGATGAATATGGCGATATCAAAGGACTCATCACCATTGAAGATATTCTGGAAGAGATCGTCGGCGATTTCACCACCTCAATGTCCCCTACGCTGGCGGAAGAAGTCATGCCGCAGAATGACGGCTCGGTTCTGATTGAAGGCAGCGCTAACATTCGCGAGCTGAACAAGGCCTTTAACTGGCAATTGCCGGAAGAGGAAGCCCGTACGGTTAACGGTATGATCCTGGAAGTACTGGAAGATATTCCTTTACCGGCGACGACGGTGCATATCGGTCACTATGCGATCGACATCCTCGACGTACAGGAAAATATGATCAAGCAGGTTCGCGTTACGCCGCAAAAGCCGCTGAAAGAGTCGGTGGGTTCTTAAGCGCTATCCCCCGCGTGAGGGGGGATAGCTGACCAGGCTGAGAAGCCTGGCTAAGTGACTAGATGTGCAGTTCCTGTAGCTTATCCTGCGGCAGCGCCAGCTCGTCGTTATGGTTCACGCCGATATCATGCTCAATAATGTGACGCGCAATATCCTGCGCCTCATCCAGAGAGTGCATTTCATAGGTGCCGCACTGATACTCGTTCAGCTCAGGAATTTTACGCTGATCGGTGACTTTCAGTACGTCCTGCATCGCTGCCTTCCACGCTTTCGCCACGCGCTGCTCGTCCGGTGTGCCAATCAGGCTCATATAAAAACCGGTACGACAGCCCATTGGCGAGATATCGATGATTTCAACGCCGTCGCCGTTCAGATGATTACGCATAAACCCGGCAAACAGGTGCTCCAGCGTGTGGATACCGCGCTCCGGCATGACTTCTTTGTTTGGCCGGCAGAAACGCAGATCGAAAACGGTAATGGTATCGCCATGCGGCGTATTCATGGTTTTCGCTACGCGAACCGCAGGCGCCGCCATGATGGTATGATCGACGGTAAAGCTATCCAGCAATGGCATATGGTTACCTCTGATAAATTTATTTTCGCAGTGATGAAACTTTCTCTGACGTCCCGTGGTCTGACTCTATGAAAGACGCGCATTTTGTTATCATCATCCCTGACAACACAGAGATGTTAATTTGGCCACATTGATGTGGCCTTTTTCTTTTGCGCTAGCTTCGGCTTTTCAGAAAGTCTTCAAAGCTAAGCGTATCACTTTCTTCAATTTCCTGCTGGCTAACGTTTGAACGAATAGCCTCTTGCTCAAAGTCACTCTCCGTCAGGATTTCCAGCTGCTCATTCGCCAGCTGCGCGTGATACTGCTCTGCCAGCGCCAGTCCCGTACCGGCCAGACCGTTCTCTTTTAAGGCAGTCAGGAAACGTGCTGAATAGGTCAGATCGGGATCGTCAAACGAGGCGGCTAAACGATCGCAGGCGGCCTGATAGTGGCCATCGCCCTGCTGACGATCGAGGGTTTCCGCCACGCGCTGCAGGTCTTTGAACAGATTCTTGCCGACTTCTGCCAGCGGGAACTGCGCTTCTTCGCAGCCAATACCCAACATCAGGCCCGGCTTGCGTCCTTCCAGAATGACGCGGTTCCAGTTGGCGCGCGTACAGAGAAGCTCTTCACTGCTCATTTCCGGCGCGTCGGCCAGCGTACACCAGATCAGGAACAGATCGAGGAAGCGCACCTGGTTTTCATCCACGCCTGTAGGCGAGAAAGGGTTGATGTCGAGCGAGCGCACTTCTATGTATTCAATGCCGCCGCGCAGCAGTGCATCGGAAGGATTCTCGCCTGAACGCGTAACGCGTTTCGGGCGGATAGGCGCATAAAGCTCGTTCTCAATTTGCAGCACGTTAGTATTAAGCTGCAGCCAGTTGCCCTGCTCATCCTTCACGCCCATGCGCGCATACTCTTCTGAAGGCGTTTTAATCGCCGCCTTCAGCGCTTTAACATAGTCAGGAAGGTTGTTAAAGGTAATGCCCAGCCCGCTTTGCGATTTATTGGTATACCCTAAATCACTGAGGCGTAAAGACGTGGCGTAAGGCAGATAGAGCAGGCCATTTTCAGTCTGCTCAAACGGCAGGTTCGTCTCTTTTCCCTGCAGGAAAGAGGAACACACGGCCGGGGAAGCGCCAAACAGATAAGGGATAATCCAGCCAAAACGATAATAGTTGCGGATCAGGCGCAGATAACCGTCGGAAATCGCGTCCGTACTGCTCTGCCCTTCTTTGCCATCTGTCCAGGCCTGCCAGAAGGAGAGCGGCAGCGAAAAGTTGTAGTGCACGCCGGAAATAACCTGCATCAGCGCGCCATAGCGATTTTTCAGGCCCTGACGATAGAGTGTTTTCATCTGCCCGATATTGGAGCGCCCGTACTGCGCCAGCTCTATTTTATCGCTGTCGTCGATCAGGCACGGCATACTCATAGGCCACATCCGCTCCGCACCAAGATCGCGTGAGACATGACGATGAATATCGCGCAGAAAAGCCAGCAGATGATCGATGTCACGATCTACCGGCGTAATGAATTCCAGCAGTGTTTCCGCAAAATCAGTGGTAATCCACTTGTGGGTCAAGGCTGACCCCAGAGATTTAGGGTGCCCGCTGGTGGCCAGATGGCCATCAGGTTTAACACGCAGCGTTTCGCGCTCAATGCCGCGACCAATACCTTTCATTGCCTCAGGGTGAGCTTCCAGCCAGGAAAGCGCCTGTGATACGTCCGGGATCAAATTGACCTCCCGCTTGGGGAAAAATTTATTATTGTTCAGCATAATGTTAATCATGATAGCGACGCTTAGCGAATCACTGCCACCATTCCATGCCCTGTAATGTTGCGAAAGCCAGCACGCTATAGCGCAACGCCTTGCCTACGGCGAGCCAGAGCGCAACCGGAAACCAGGCGAAGCGAAGCCAACCTGCGAGAACACAAAGCAGATCGCCGATAACCGGCAACCAGCTAAGAAGTAACGCAGCGGGCCCCCATCGGTGCAGCCACGCCGTTGCTGTGTTATGCCATCGTCCCTGCTGTTTTACGGGCAGACAGCGACCGATGATAACGTTAGTTAATCCACCCAGGGTATTCCCCAGGGCGGCAATACCGGTCACGCCGAATACGGAGACTTTCCCCGATAGCAGCAGCGAAACCAGTAGCACTTCTGAGTTTCCCGGCAGCAGCGTGGCGCTCAGGAAACCGCTGACAAACATTGAACCGTATAGCCAGTCGCTCACAGACGCCTGACATCAACGAAAGCCATACCTGCCGCCTGCGCGGCCTGAATACCGAAATCAGCATCTTCAAATACAATGCAGCGCTCAGGCGCGATGCCGATTAATTCGGCGCAGCGTAGGAACGTATCAGGCTCTGGCTTGTGGCGCTTTACATCGTCAGCGCCGACAACCGCATCAAAATAATGGCGAAGCCCTAAATGTTGAAGCAGTGCTTCGGCTACGGCGTGCTCGCTACCAGTACCGACTGCCATAGGCCGTCTTCCCCGGTAAGCTTTCACTACGTCAACCAGCGGCAGCGGCTGTACGGTATCGAAAAGCATCTCTTTCAACACCGCGGCTTTTTCTGCGGCCAGCTGGTGAGGATCCAGGCTGCTCTGGTAACTGTTGAGGATAGTTTCCGCTATCCGCCACGCCGGCGAGCCGTTAAGTTTACTCAGTGACGGTTCATCAAAGCGCATATCGTAGCGTGCCAGAACGGCTCGCCAGGCGTTAAGGTGCGTAGGCTCCGTATCCAGAATCGTGCCATCCATATCAAATATCAAGCCGTCATAACTGTCGTACACGCGAGCCTCCGTCCCTGAATCAACGAACGTTTACTTTAGCGTAAAGCACTCAACTTGTCGCTGTCAGCATGGATCCGCAAATGCCTTGAAACATATAGGGTTTTTTATTATCAGATTATATCCCGATGAAAGACGGGCTTTAAATGGCCGTAAAAAGCACAAAAGTGTCACGATATATTCCCCGTCCTGACCAGGAATTAACTTGATGGGCCACAGGAAGATTAAAAAGGAGGGCGTAAATATCTGGCGAAAATGAGACTGCATTTTGGTTAAGGTGGCAAAACACATTATACGGGAAAATAGAGGGAGGCAATTTTGCAGTTTGTCAGGGCAGAGTTGTCGGGCTTTTTGAACTGACCAGAGTATGACAGGCAGAGTCACGACTAACCGAATAAAAAAGGGCATAAGGGAGGATGATGCATCTGGCGCTCTACTCTTCTGACCATCGCCGGGCGATGTTATCTTCCCTGTACATGCTGCAGGTTTTCTACAATATGGCTGGGCTGACAGGACTAAAGAATAGCTGGAACGGGGTGTATCCGGGAGGATGACTCGATCTGCGTCTCAACATGAAGGGCGATTGCTAAAGCAACGTTATCATCCCTTGCGTTACCGGCTGATAATTACTGCTTTGCCAGAACACAATGGCTGCAACGCTTCCTTAAATGGTGCATCCGGGAGGATTCGAACCTCCGACCGCTCGGTTCGTAGCCGAGTACTCTATCCAGCTGAGCTACGGATGCATTGGAAAACAGAAGGAGATAACGCGACAAACCTGAGGAGATACAGAAGAAACTGACAGACGTTTAAATCTTTTCATTTCTCAGAAGCGACAATAGCCGTCTTCTACAAAATATGGTGCATCCGGGAGGATTCGAACCTCCGACCGCTCGGTTCGTAGCCGAGTACTCTATCCAGCTGAGCTACGGATGCATAACAAATTCTGGTATAACGCAGGGGTGCTGACGACTCACCTTGATACAGGCTGCTAAAACCGTATCGGTACTACTTAAACAAAGCGGCGCTTGTTGAGCCACCTTGTAAAATATGGTGCATCCGGGAGGATTATTCGGCTTCCGCCTCACCCTTATGGGCCGTTGCTAAAGCAACGTTATCATCCCTTGTGCTGGCGGCTAATGCTGACTGCTTTGCCAGAACACAATGGTTGCAACACTTCCTTAATATGGTGCATCCGGGAGGATTCGAACCTCCGACCGCTCGGTTCGTAGCCGAGTACTCTATCCAGCTGAGCTACGGATGCAAATGGCGGTGAGGCGGGGATTCGAACCCCGGATGCAGCTTTTGACCGCATACTCCCTTAGCAGGGGAGCGCCTTCAGCCTCTCGGCCACCTCACCATACGCGCTCTTATCGAGCTGTGCTTCTGAACTTGTTTCTGCTCATCGGCACTGCGTGGCGCACATATTACTTTCTGGGCCTTATAAGTCAAACATATTTTTTCACTCTCGCGTCTGATTGCGCATTTCCCAGCCAAAATGGGTATTTGGAAAGCAAAAAGAGTGAATTATCAACAATAATCGGCCCTTTCACGGCAGAGAAACGTGTACAGGCCCGAAAAGAAATAGCGAAAGAAAAACAAAGAAAGGCGGGAAAGAAGGGCAAAACCGGTAGCGCCCCGCCTGGACGGCAAGGCGCTGGATCCGTTAGTAACTCGTTTGCTGAGTTTTTTCGGCCTGAATACGCTGATAAATCTCTTCGCGATGAACCGACACTTCTTTAGGGGCATTCACACCGATGCGAACCTGATTCCCTTTTACTCCCAGCACCGTTACAGTCACCTCATCACCGATCATGAGGGTTTCACCAACTCGACGAGTTAGAATAAGCATTCTTTGCTCCTTGAAAGATTAAAAGAGTCGGGTTAACTGTCGCCCGGCATTATCCATCATATAACGCTAAATATAGACTATGACAAATGCATAACAAGTGCATCATCACCGTAATACATTCTGCTGATACTTAGTTTAGCCGAAATACACACCATCAACCTGACTTTGTGTTTTTTGCGATGACATCGGACAGAAAAACGCCGTGGAGCATGCCCCACCGCGCTTTCTGGGATGCCTTTTTATAGTGTTACAGTTTTGCAGCCACCCAGCTTTCAACACCGGCCAGAGCCCCTGGTAGTGCTCCGGCATCGGTGCCGCCAGCCTGAGCCATATCCGGGCGGCCACCGCCCTTACCGCCAACCTGCAGGGCAAGTTCGCCCACCAGCTCGCCGGCTTTCACGCGATCGGTTACATCTTTAGTGACGCCAGCAATCAGCGAAACCTTCCCTTCCGCAACGGTTGCCAGCACGATAACGGCTGACTTCAGTTGGTTCTTCAGATCGTCCACCATGGTACGCAGCATTTTCGGCTCAACGTTGGACAACTCGCTCACCAGTAGCTTAACGCCTTTGACGTCGATAGCCTGACTGCTGAGAGAAGCGCTTTCCTGCGCGGCCTGCTGGTCTTTCAACTGCTGCAGCTCTTTTTCCAGCGAGCGGACGGTATCCATCAGGCCGCGCACTTTATCATTCAGATTGCTACTGTTGGCTTTCACCAGCTGAGCAATCTCCTGCAGCTGCTCGCTCTGCGAATACATCTGTTTCAGTGCGCTTTCGCCCGTCACCGCTTCAATACGGCGGATGCCTGCCGCAGTACCGGCTTCAGAGGTAATGCGGAACAGGCCGATATCGCCCGTGCGGCTGGCATGCGTACCGCCACAAAGTTCGGTAGAGAAATCGCCCATCGTCAGCACACGGACGCGATCGTCATATTTTTCGCCAAACAGCGCCATCGCGCCCAACGCTTTAGCCTTTTCCAGCTCCATCACATTGGTATCGACCGCCAGGTTACGGCGGATCTGAGCGTTAACGATTTCCTCGACCTGGCGGATTTCGTGCGGCTTCATCGCTTCAGAGTGGGAGAAATCAAAGCGCAGATATTTATCGTTAACCAGCGAGCCTTTTTGTGCCACGTGATGGCCCAGAACCTGACGTAACGCGGCGTGCAGCAGGTGTGTCGCTGAGTGATTCAGTCGAATACGCGCGCGGCGAGCTTCGTCCACGTGCGCAGCCAGACGATCGCCGACCCGCAGCTGCCCGGAAGCCAGCTTGCCGATGTGCCCAATCGCCTGCGCATATTTTTGCGTGTCGGTAACGGTGAACAGCGCATCGTTGTTACGCAGCTCGCCGGTATCGCCTACCTGCCCGCCCGATTCGCCATAGAAAGGCGTCTCATCCAGTACGATAACGCCTTCCTGACCGGCGGCGATTTCACTGGCTGGCTGGCCGTTTACAAAAATGGCCGTGACGGCCGCGCTGAGCTCAAGCTGGTCGTAGCCTTTGAAGGTTGAAGCTTCATCGATATGAATCACGTTGCTGTAGTCCGCACCGAAACCGCTGGCCTCACGCGCACGCTGGCGCTGCTGCTCCATCGCTTTCTCGAAGCCCGCTTCGTCAATCTTCAGGTTACGCTCGCGGCAAACATCCGCCGTTAAGTCTGCCGGGAAACCAAAGGTGTCATACAGGCGGAAAACGGTCTCTCCGTCCAGCGTGTCGCTCTGCAGCTTGCCCAGCTCTTCATCCAGCAGTGCCAGACCGCGTTCCAGCGTTTTCGCAAACTGCTCTTCTTCAGTTTTCAGCACCTGCTCAACCTGAGCCTGCTGCTTCGCCAGCTCTTCACCCGCCGCGCCCATCACGTCAATCAGCGGCGCAACCAGCTTCCAGAAGAAGGCGCCCTGCGCGCCCAGCATGTTGCCGTGACGAATAGCGCGTCGAATAATACGGCGCAGCACATAGCCGCGATTCTCGTTGGACGGGATCACCCCATCGCAAATCAGGAAAGCACAGGAACGAATATGGTCGGCGATCACGCGCAGAGATTTGCTGTTCAAATCGGTAGCGCCGGTGGCTTCAGCAACGGCTTTGATCAGCTTCTGGAACAGATCGATTTCGTAGTTGGAATTAACGTGCTGCAGGACCGCGGAGATACGCTCCAGGCCCATACCGGTATCAACGGAAGGTTTTGGCAGCGGCAGCATCGTACCGTCTGGCTGACGGTTAAACTGCATAAAGACGATGTTCCAAATCTCAATGAAGCGATCGCCGTCCTCTTCCGGGCTCCCCGGCGGGCCACCCCAGATATGATCGCCGTGATCAAAGAAGATTTCGCTGCACGGGCCGCACGGGCCGGTATCGCCCATCTGCCAGAAGTTATCAGAGGCGTAAGCGCCACCTTTATTATCGCCAATGCGGATAATACGTTCGCGCGGCACACCGATTTCGTCTGCCCAGATGTTGAAAGCCTCATCATCGGTTTCATAGACAGTGACCCACAGCTTCTCTTTCGGCAGGTTAAACCACTGTGCGCTGGTCAGTAGCTCCCACGCAAAACCAATGGCTTCGCGCTTGAAGTAGTCGCCGAAGCTGAAATTACCCAACATTTCAAAGAAGGTGTGGTGACGGGCGGTATAGCCCACGTTTTCCAGGTCGTTGTGTTTACCGCCTGCGCGCACGCAGCGCTGCGAGGTGGTCGCGCGCGAGTAGCTGCGTTTGTCCTGGCCCAGGAAAACGTCTTTAAACTGGTTCATCCCGGCATTGGTAAACAGCAACGTCGGGTCATTAGTCGGGACGAGGGAGCTACTGGCTACAACCTGATGTCCCTTGCTATGGAAAAAGTCGAGAAACGCCTGGCGAATCTCCGCAGTGCTCTTGCTCATAATTGTCCTGGAATCACGCTAATGAACGTTTCGTGGGTTTGCCCCTGCCATAAGGCTAAGCAACACACGAACAAAAAGTGGTGAATAAGATAAATTTTCTTCGGTACGAAGTAAAATCCCATTGGCTCTCAATCTTCAAAATTTGAAAAAACGCCGCGGATATCTTCGGAAAAGAAGCCTTTAGTCATTAAATAGCGCTGCACTTTGGCTTTTTCCTTCCATTCAGTCGGTAGCGGCAGACCAAACTTTCGCTCTGCTGAATCGAATGCCATTTGTTGCCAGTCGATATCCGCTGCGGCCAGCGTTTCATCAATCAGCGGCTTTGCCACCCCCTTCTGCCCAAGCTCCATACGTATCCGCTGTGGGCCGTAGCCTTTACGGCTGCGGCTGGCGACAAAGCGCTCTGCAAACCGGGCGTCGTCCAGATAATGGCTTTCATAACACCAGGCAACAACCCGATCGATTTGCTCTGGCGTAACGGTTTCAGGCTGTTGCGCCTGCGTTTTGGCATACATCGCAGCCCGCTCTGCGGAAAGAGCAAGCTTACGACGAAACTCCGCCTCGCTATGATCGCGCATAGCCAGAATGCGCATGGCCCGGTCTAACAGGCGGGTAAACTGGCTTCGTTCGGTGGCTTCAGTCATCTTGCTCCGGTTATGCAAAAGATTAAGTCAGGGTAAGGGTAGCGAGGAACCGCAAAAGAAACAAAGCGCTTTGGCTAATGTAAAGAGAAAGAGATAACGAGAGTGCGAACGAGGAGAACATTTCTCTCTACACCACACGCTGCATCCGGCAACGCATCGGCCATGTGGCCACAGCT
>DOOK01000070.1 GCA_003512805.1 Erwinia sp.
TTCATCCTGATAGGCGTTGAACGTCAGGCGCTGTGGGTTATTCAGCGGGCGGCAGATCCACTCGCCGCTGCCGGTCCACATTGCCAGACGATCGGAGTCGTGGATCTGCGGATGGATAGTGTCGCACATGCGGCGTTCATTGGTGCCGCAGCTGAACATGGTCGTCATGGGTGCGATGCCCAACTGGTCAATATCTTTACGGGCATAAAGGTGATTTTCCACCTCCATGACCACGCGATTGTCTTCGCAGTGAATCACAAATTTAAATGCGCCGGTGCAGCTTTCGCCATCCAGTAACGTATAGACGGTGAAGGTGGTGTCATCCGCTTTTGGCGTTTCAAACCAGAAGGCGGTGAAATCCGGGAACTCTTCTTTACTGCCAAAGGTATTGATAGCGACGCCGCGAGCGGAAAGACCATACTGGTAGGTATCATCCACCGCACGGAAGTAGCTGGCACCCAGGAAGGAGACGATATCGCGGCTGGCCAGTTCGGGTTTTTTAAACGCGCGGAAACCGGCGAAGCCTAAATCGGTTTTACCTTCCAGCTGTTTGGTATCGACATTAGCGTCGTGATAGTTAAACAGCTCGGGGCGGAAGTGAATTTCACGCGCCTGCCGATCGGCATCTACAGAGAACATGCGCAGACGGCGCTTGAACCCCATGCCGACATGGAAAAACTGAACGTCCAGCTTGCGATCGGCATTGCCGTTCCACAGTGAATGGTTCGCATCGTACTGAATTTCGTTATAGGCCTGCGGCGTCAGCGTAGCTAACGTCTCGGGCAGAGGCGCAGGCGCGCCACCGTAAGGTTTCTGCGCGAGGTTTGCAGCCATCTTTTGCAACACGTCAAAATCAAAACGCTTTGCCGTACCATCGGCGATGTCGGTGTCGGCCCAGGCGGCCTGCGCAAACAACGTCGACAAACCGGACATCCCGCTTACCGTAGCGAAAGCCATTGACGCCTTCATAAACATTCTTCGATTCATGCCAGAGTCATATCCTTTGCTGATCGGAACTGTAAAAACTATGCTGGACCTGCGGCTATAAAAGCCTTGTTTTAGCTGAATTGTGAGCGGGTCACAGGGTGTTACGACAGCTTGTGGCGTCAGAAATTCAGTCAGGCAAAATTTAGCAGATAAATCTGACAAAAGCAGGCATTTAGCGGTGACCACTATCAGTCGATTCCTGGGCGGATAAGCAAGCAAAGCGGCAAAAAGCGTCTATAGTTACTGCTATTATTCGCACAAGGAGATGTTATGGCTAAGACAACTGACGTACAAGAAATCGACACCCGCCTGGATGACGATCTGGCTCTGCTGACTGAAACGCTGGAGGAAGTGCTGAAATCATCTGGCGATCCGGCCGATCAGAAATATGCCGAGCTGAAAGCCAAAGCGGAAAAATCCCTGAACGAGGTTAAATCCCGCGTCAGCAACGCTTCTGATAACTATTACCACCGTGCTAAGCAAGTTGCTAACCGCGCTGACGAATACGTTCACGAGAAGCCGTGGCAGGGCATTGGCGTAGGTGCTACGCTGGGCCTCGTTGTTGGCCTGCTGCTGGCGCGTCGCTAAGCGATAGCGTTGGGCAAAGGCAGTGAAAACGGGCACCCTCAGGGTGCCCGTTTTGTTTTCGCCGGACCGGCTGCAAAACTGAAAAAGACGTTAATCCTGCCCTAAATCAACATCAGCCCGCCAGGGCGCTCTTATACTGCCCGCAGCTTGTTTGATCTGGAGTGGGCGATGTCACACCGTATCTTCAACCGCCGCTGGGCCGCCGTCATCCTGGAAGGCCTTACTCGTCACGGCGTGCAGCATATCTCTATTGCTCCCGGTACCCGATCCGCGCCGCTGACGCTGGAGGCCGCCGCAGGTCACCTTATCTGCCATACTCACTTTGACGAGCGCGGCCTCGGTTATCTGGCGCTGGGCCTGGCCAAAGCGACGTGCCGTCCGGTCGCGATCGTCGTGACGTCCGGCACGGCCGTTGCCAATCTTGCGCCTGCCGTTATAGAAGCCAGCCTTACCGGCGAGCGGCTAATCGTGCTGAGCGCCGATCGCCCGCCAGAGCTTATCGACTGCGGGGCCAATCAGGCCATCACCCAACCTGGTATATTCGCCAGCCACGCAGGCGGTGCGCTCAATCTTCCACGTCCTTCTGCGGATATTCCGGCTCGCTGGCTGGTTGCCGCCATTGATGCGCTGTTACAGCAGCATCCTACGGGTGCCGTGCATATCAACGTCCCTTTTGCCGAACCTTTATATGGTGAAGCGTCGTCAACGTTTCAGGCCTGGCATGATGCGCTGGGCGGATGGTGGCGTGAGAAAACGCCCTGGCTGAGCATACATGCAGAACGCGCCACGCCAGTATCAGGCAGTTGGCCGGGCTGGCGGCAAAAGCGTGGGGTAATTGTCGCGGGTAAAATCACGGCGCAGCAGGGCGTCGCGCTTGCTGAATGGGCAGACACATTGGGCTGGCCGCTGCTGGCGGATATCCAGTCCCATACCGGCGCGCCGTTTCCCTGCAGTGAACTTTGGCTGCAGGAGCCGCAGGCACGGCAGGCGCTCGAACGCGCAGACATCATTATCCAGTTTGGCGCGCGACTGACCGGCAAAAGGCTGACGAGCTGGCTGGCGACAGCGGAGCCGGCAGCCTACTGGCTTATCGATCCGCTGCCCGGCCATCTGGATCCCGCGCACCATCGCAGCCAGCGCATCGTGGCCGACATTGGCGAGTGGCTGGCCGCGCATAAGGCCGTTTCTCAACCCGCATGGTTACCCTCTTTGCAGGCGCTCGCGCTGGAAACCCACGCCGCAATGGCAGAAAAACTGCGGGAGTTTGGCGAAGCGCAGCTGGCGCAGCGGCTGGCGGAGCTGTTGCCAGAGCAGGGCGTGCTGTTTCTGGGCAACAGCCTGACCATCAGGTTAGCTAACGCCTTTGCCCGCCTGCCTGCAGGTTACCCGGTGTATGCCAGCCGGGGCGCCAGCGGCATCGACGGGCTAATCGCTACGGCGACCGGCATCCAGCGCGGCAGCGCCAGACCGTTGCTGGCGATTGTGGGCGACCTCTCGGCGCTGTATGACGTCAACAGCCTTGCGCTGACCGCCGGGCCGCTGGTGCTGATCGTGGTGAATAACGGCGGTGGGCAGATTTTTTCCCTGCTGCCAACGCCAGAAAAAGAGCGTGAGCGCTTCTTCACTCTGCCGCAGCAGGCCAGTTTCGCTAGCGCCGCCGCGATGTTCGGTCTGACTTACCATCAGCCAGCGGACTGGTCATCGCTGCGGGTCGCTGTCGAAGCGGGCTGGCGCAGCACAGCCGCTACGCTGATTGAGTTGAAGGTTGAGGCGGGCGTGCAGTGGCTGGCGGGAGGATGGGAAAAATGAGGCTACACGCGCGCTGGCAGGGCAGGCATCAGAGCGCTAAGCCGGTGCTGGTCTGGCTGCACGGCTTTCTCGGCAGCGGCCGGGAGTGGCAGCCGGTACAGGATTTTTTCAGCGACTGGCCGCAGCTGAGCATTGATTTGCCCGGTCACGGCGGGTCGCGTGCGCAGCGGGTCAGCAGCTTTGAGCAGCTTTCGGCGCGGCTGAACCTCACTTTGCATCACCATCGCGTTCAACGCTACTGGCTAATCGGTTATTCGCTGGGCGGTCGTGTGGCGCTTTATCATGCCTGTCGCGGTACAGGCCCTGAGCTGGCGGGCGTGGTGGTTGAAGGCGCGCATTTTGGCCTGGCATCGGCCGGCGAGCGGTCGCAGCGGCTGGCTGACGATCGACAATGGGCCAGCCTGTTCCGTCGTCAGCCGCTGCGGGAAACGCTGGATTTATGGTATCGCCAGCCGATATTCGCCGATCTGAATGAAGCACAGCGTAAACAGCTGATTGCCCTGCGCGCCGATAACGATCCTCAGGCGCTGGCCGCCATGCTGCTGAATACCTCACTCGCCCGTCAGCCCTGTCTACTGCCGGAAATCCAGCGCCTGTCCGGTTTCCACTATTTGTGCGGCGAGCACGATCTTAAATTCCAGCAGCTGGTCGCCCGGGCCGCGCTGCCGTTCACCACGCTGGCTGCGGCGGGCCACAATGCGCATCGGGCCTGCCCACAAGCTTTTGCTGCCGCTCTGGCGCAAAAACTCAACCCCGGAAAGGAGAGATGATGATTTACCCTGATGAAGCGATGCTCTATGCACCGGCAGAGTGGCAGCCGAGTGGCGACTATAACGATATCCTTTACCACAAAACGGCGGACGGCATCGCCAGGATCGCTATCAACCGGCCTGAAGTCCGTAACGCTTTCCGACCGCAAACCGTTAAGGAAATGCTTCACGCGCTGAGCGATGCGCGACACGATGAGCAGATCGGGGTGATTATCCTTACCGGATCGGGCGACGAGGCTTTCTGCGCGGGTGGCGACCAGAAAATTCGTGGTGATTACGGTGGCTATCGTGACGAAGCGGGTGTGCACCACCTTAACGTGCTGGATTTTCAGCGTCAGATCCGTACCTGTCCCAAGCCGGTAGTCGCGATGGTGGCAGGCTACGCGGTTGGAGGCGGGCACGTGCTGCATATGCTGTGCGACTTAACGATAGCGGCAGATAATGCACAGTTTGGCCAGACCGGCCCGAAAGTAGGCTCTTTCGACGGCGGCTGGGGAGCCGCTTATATGGCACGCATTGTCGGCCAGAAAAAGGCACGTGAGATTTGGTTCCTTTGCCGGATGTACAGCGCGCAGCAGGCGCTGGCGATGGGGCTGGTCAATACGGTCGTGCCGCTGGCCGGGCTGGAAAAAGAAACGGTGCGCTGGTGTCGGGAGATGCTGCAGAACAGCCCGATGGCGCTGCGCTGCCTGAAGGCTGCACTGAACGCCGACTGCGATGGCCAGGCGGGATTGCAGGAGCTGGCGGGCAACGCCACGATGCTGTTCTACATGACCGAAGAAGGACAGGAAGGACGCAATGCCTTTAACCAGAAGCGGCAGCCTGACTTCAGCCGCTTTAAGCGAAATCCCTGATGCGTCAGGTGACTGTTTTTAATTACAACATACCAATGGCTGCAGGAGTGGTACTCCGCGATCGGCAGGTAAAATCGCGACAGGGCCTGCTCGTCAGGCTGGAAGAGGCGGGGCGTGAAGGCTGGGGTGAGATAGCGCCGCTGCCCGGCTTTAGTGCGGAAACCATGCCGCAGGCACAGGCGGAAGCGCTACGCTGGTTACAACGCTGGCGTACGGGGGAGGAAACGGGGCGCGCTTTGCTGGCGTCATCGCTGTCACCCCGGTTATCGGGATCGCTTTCGTCGTCGTCGCCGTTACAGCATCATACTCCAGATCTGTCGCCTTCCGTGGCATTTGGCCTGAGCTGCGCACTGGCGGAACTGGCTGGCGTATTGCCTTCGACGGGCAACTATTCTGGCGCAATGCTTTGTACGGGCGATCCCGACG
>DOOK01000068.1:0-2970 GCA_003512805.1 Erwinia sp.
TTCCGGTCTCGGCATTCCTGCTGAACCGCTCTTCCGATCTTCGGTAGCTGTCTCGGGCCTTATCGAGGTTTTGCCCCATTGCTGACATATCGTCGACAAACAGGCGCATTTTGTCATAGAGCTTAGCCGCTCTGTCAGCAATACGCTGGGCATGACGGCTTTGATGCTCATAGCGCCACAGATTATTGATGGTACGCAGCGCCACCAGCAGCGTGGTCGGGCTGACCAACATGATGTTCTGACCCAGCGCCTCGTTAATCAGTTCCGGCTGCCGGTCGATCGCGACCAGAAAAGCCGGTTCAACAGGAATAAACATCAGCACATAGTCCAGCGAGCGCAGACCCGGCAGCTGCTGATAATCTTTACGGCTCAGCAGGCGAATATGGCTGCGAATGGCGGCAACGTGCTCACCGATAGCGGTTTCACGCGTGGCCTCGTCTTCGCCATTAAAATAGCGTTCGTAAGCGACCAGCGTCATTTTGGCGTCGATAACCACATCTTTACCCTGCGGCAGGCGCACGATAACGTCCGGCTGCATACGGGCGTTGTGCTCCAGCTGAATATTGACCTGCGTTTCATATTCGTGCCCTTCCCGCAGGCCCGACGCTTCCAGCACGCGGCTGAGCACGACTTCACCCCAGTTTCCCTGCATCTTGTTGTCGCCCTTCAGGGCCTTGGTCAGGTTAATCGCTTCCTGCGCCATTTGGGCATTAAGCTGCTGCAGATGACGAATTTCATGGGAAAGCGTATGGCGCTCGCGTGCCTCCTGGCCAAAGCCTTCCTGCACCTGACGACGAAAGCCGTCCAGCTGTTCGCGCAGGGGCGAGAGCAACCCGTCCAGGCTCTGACGATTCTGCTCATCGACGCGGCGGTTGCTGTGTTCGAAAATACGGTTGGCAAGGTGTTCAAACTGCGCGTTCAGCCGCTGCTCGCTGTTGACCAGCAGGCGCTGTTTCTCTTCTGCCGCCATTCTGCTCTCTTCAAGCCGAATAGTGACTTCACGCAGCTCTGCCTCTTGTGCGCTGTTAATTTCCAGCTGCGTACGCAGTTCGCGCGCCAGCTGCTCGGCCTCGCCTCGCCAGTGGTCAAGCTGGGTAAGCTTTTCCTGTGCGGCCGCGAGCGAGCCGTGAAGTTGACGCAGCTCCAGCTCCTGCTGTTTCTGCGCCTGCTGTTGCTGGTTCTGTTGTAGCGTCAGGCGATCGCGCTCCTGCTTCAGCTGCTCGGTAGCCTGCAGCAACAGCCTGCGCTCTGTTTCCTGATGCGCCGTGCGCTGCTGGTTTTGATACCAGGCAATAAGCCAGCCGACCAACGCGCCCGCCAGGCCTGAGCCTATGCCGTAACCGATTATTGCATCCACGCCCCTTCCCCCTCCGGACTGCTCTGGCAGAAAAGGTAAGGGCAGGCTGTAGCAATGTCGAGCTAAAAAGCGTGAGGTGATGGGACAGAGAAGGTTTTCAGCGGGATGTCAGAGACGGCTCGAAAAATTAACCGCCTCTGGTGCAACAAGATGTCATTAAGGGAGGCGCGCTCCCTCAGGGATGGATGACACAATTAGCCACACTTCTTCCGACCACTACAGCAGACGACGAGCCGCTTCAACCACGATGCGTACCGCATCGCTTTCCGTTTTTTTCATGGTTTCCGCATCAGGAATTTCCTGTTGGGTACGGTTTACAATCACGCCGGCTACCATCCCGGCACGCAGGCCCTGGCTGGCACACATGGTCAGCAACGTGGCGGATTCCATCTCGTAGTTCAGCACGCCCATTTGCTGCCACTCTTTCATCGAGTTTTGGAAACGGCTCACCACGCGACCAGAAAAGGTGTCGTAACGTTCCTGTCCCGGATAAAAGGTGTCGGAAGAGGCGGTAATACCGATGTGCGTGGTCGCGCCAAGCGCTTTTGCCGCTTCTACCAGCGCGGTAGTGCAGGTGAAATCGGCAACGGCCGGGAACTCCAGCGGCGCAAAGTGCAGGCTCGCCCCGTCCAGACGCACGGAACCTGTGGTCACAAGCACATCACCCACGTTAATCCCTGGCTGGATAGCGCCGGTAGTCCCCACGCGCAGGAAAGTGCGGATGCCCAGCTGAGCCAGCTCTTCTACCGCGATAGAAGTGGAAGGGCCACCAATTCCGGTTGAGCAGACGATAATGGCCTTGCCGTCGATATCGGCGCGCCACGTAGTGAATTCGCGGTGCGACGCCAGCTGAACCGGATTATCCATCAGCGCGGCAATCTTTTTAACGCGCTCGGGGTCGCCTGGCACAATGGCAAGAGTGGCGCCCTGAAGGTCGGATTTGGTTAAACCCAGGTGAAAAACGTCTGATTGTGCCATGACTGTATCCTGTAATAAAAAAGCGATGAGGCGCTTACAGTAGCGCAATGCTGAATGAATTTATGTGAGTGAATTCACCTTGGGTAATGAAAGTTACATTCGTAACGCTGCAAACCGTGATTGAAATCACACAAAAAGACTTTTCCGCACGAAACGCGCTGTCAGAAACCAACGACCCCGTCAAAGATGACAGGCTGACCTTTACCCGATCGAAACGTAATCCTGGCTATAGTTAGCTGATTGCGCTACTGCATGTATGGAGAGGACAATGAAAAGCGACGATAATCCGACTCAAACACTGAGCAATAAGGGATTCGCTCCTGCGGTATCACCTGCCGCATCGACCACCCTCATTACCGACAGCGCCGATATCGTTTGCGGCGAAACGTCAATTCCGACGCAGGGCGAGAACATGCCCGCTTTCCACGCCAGACCTCGCCATGCCGACGGCCCGCTGCCGGTCGTGCTGGTGGTGCAGGAAATTTTTGGCGTGCATGAACATATTCGCGATATTTGTAGACGCCTGGCGACAGAAGGCTATCTGGCCGTCGCCCCCGAGCTTTATTTCCGCGAGGGCGATCCTGACGAGTACAATGATATCCCCACGCTGTTTAAAGAGCTGGTCAGCAAGGTTC
>DOOK01000068.1:3177-5618 GCA_003512805.1 Erwinia sp.
GCACCGGTACTGGGGCTTTACGGCGCGCTCGACGAGAGCATTCCGCAGGAGAGCGTGGAAACCATGCGTCAGGCACTGCGGGCGGCCAACGCTAACTCGGAAATCGTGGTTTATCCCGAGGCCGGTCACGCTTTTAACGCCGATTATCGTCCCAGCTACCATGAAGAATCGGCCAAAGATGGCTGGCAGCGTATGCTGACCTGGTTCAAACAGCACGGCGTCAGCTAACGCAGAAGGCATCGCCTGCGGCCCGCCCTGACCGGCGGGCTTTTTTATGCCGCTTCTGCTTAGGGTGCCTCATCGTCTGCGATAAATGATGCCCCAGGAAACAAAGCATTCTCCATTTGGAAAGGCCAAATACCGCCGGGTAGCAAAAAAGGGACGCACGAGCGCCCCAGCACCCCTACAGAAATCAGACGGTGGCCTTGCGCAAATGACGGGCGGCTTCCACCATGTTAGCCAGCGCCTGTCGGGTTTCTGGCCAGCCGCGCGTTTTCAGACCACAGTCCGGGTTCACCCACAGGCGCTCTACCGGCACACGCTTCGCCGCTTTCAGCAACAGCGCCTCTATCCACTCCACGCTCGGCACGTTCGGTGAGTGAATATCGTAAACGCCCGGGCCGATTTCGTTCGGGTAATCAAATTCCTCAAACGATTCCAGCAGTTCCATATCAGAACGTGAGGTTTCAATAGTGATCACGTCCGCATCCAGCGCGGCAATGGACGCCATGATGTCGTTAAATTCGCAATAGCACATATGAGTGTGGATTTGGGTCGCGTCCTGCGCCACGGCGGCAGTCAGGCGAAACGCTTCCACGGCCCATTCCAGCCAGGCAGCCCAGCCTGACTGGCGCAGCGGCAGCCCTTCACGTAGCGCCGGTTCATCGATCTGAATAATGCCGATACCGGCTTTTTGCAGATCGTCCACTTCGTCCCGCAGAGCCAGCGCGATCTGCTTAGCGAGGGTTTCACGCGGCACGTCCTCACGAGGGAACGACCAGCAAAGGATTGTGACCGGGCCGGTCAACATGCCTTTACCGGCTTGTCGGTCAGCGACTGCGCATATTTTGCCCATTCGACGGTAATGGCTTTTGGACGGCTTACGTCGCCAACAATGATCGGCGGCTTTACGCAGCGGGAGCCATAGCTCTGTACCCAGCCATTTTGCGTAAAGGCAAAACCGTCCAGGTTTTCACCAAAGTATTCCACCATGTCGTTGCGCTCGGCTTCCCCGTGGACCAGCACGTCCAGCCCCAGCCGCTCCTGTTCCGCAATCGCCTGTTTAATATGTTCAGCGATGCCGGTACGGTAGTTTCTTCTGTCCACCCGCCCCTGCCGGAAATCCAGACGCAGGCTGCGGATTTCGGCAGTCTGCGGGAAAGAACCAATCGTGGTGGTTGGCCAGATGGGCAGTCGGAAGCGCTGGCGCTGGGCTTGCGCACGCGCTATATAGGGGCTTTCACGCTCGCTGTCCTGAGCAGTAATAGCGGCGAGACGTTTGCTCACGGCATCGCTATGTACGCGAGCAGAGTTACGACGAGCGCGTATTGGCGCACTCCAGGCTTCCAGCAACTGCGCATTGTTCTGGTTTAACGCGGCACTCAGCAAAGCCAGTTCATGGCATTTCTGCAGCGCGAAAGCGAACCAGCTTTTCGTCTCCTCGTCCAGACGGGTTTCGGTGCTTAAATCAATGGGACTGTGCAGCAATGAGCAGGAAGTGCCGATCCATAACCGCTGACGTTTGCTGACCAGCGTCTGTAGACGCGAAAACCAGCTGCTGAGATCGGCGCGCCAGACATTGCGGCCGTTGATCACACCAACGGAAAGCAGCCAGTCGGCCGGTACTTTGGCATTAAGCACCGCGATATCATCTTTTCCGTGCACCAGATCGACATGCAGTCCCTGCACCGGCAGCTTAACGATTGTGTCCAGACTGGTGCTAACGCTTTCAAAATAGGTTGTCAGCAACAGTTTGGTTTGCCCTTCCAGCGCCTCGTAGGCCGGTTTAAAAGCGTTCAGCCAGGCCTGCGGCAGCTCCAATACCAGCGCTGGCTCATCAATCTGTACCCATTCGATATCGCGCTTCGCCAGTTCGCTCAAAACCTGCTGATACACCGGCAGAATATCTTTTAACAGGCTAAGGCGGTCGAACGGCTCGCCTTTGACTTTGCCCAGCCATAAATAAGTGACCGGCCCAAGCAGCACTGGCTTCACTTTATGGCCCAGCGCCTGTGCTTCATCCACTTCGTCCAGGATTTGCGTCCAGTTAAGCGTAAACTGCTGGCCTTTGGTGAACTCCGGTACCATATAGTGATAATTAGTATTAAACCATTTGGTCATTTCGGCCGCAGCCGCAGGCTCGCCGGTTGGCGCACGGCCACGTCCCAGACGGAATAACGTATCCAGATCGACAGAGCCATCTTTATTTTGATGGCGGGCGG
>DOOK01000068.1:5736-6238 GCA_003512805.1 Erwinia sp.
TTATTTTGATGGCGGGCGGGCACGTTGCCCAGCAGCAGACTGGTGGTCAGCACATGATCGTACCAGGCAAAATCGCCAACGGGCACCAAGTCTACTCCGGCCTGTTTCTGTTGCTCCCAGTGGCGCGCGCGCAGCTCGCGACCTGTGGCCAACAGGGCTTCCTGGGGTATCTTGCCTGCCCAATAGCTTTCCTGCGCCTTTTTCAGTTCCCGGTGCAACCCAACACGGGGGAAGCCGAGCGTATGGTTTAAAATAGTCATCAATGCGTTCCTCAGTTACCGCCCGCCGTTGTGGCAATCGGGGTTTTAGACGTCCAGATGTTTACACATCTATAATCCGCAGGTACTGTATTGACCACAAGCGCAAATTGTTCACTGTCGATGTGAAGGACTCTCATGATCGAACTCAAACACCTGCGAACGCTGCAAGCGCTGCGCAACAGCGGTTCGCTGGCCGCCGCCGCCGCTCAGCTTCATCAGACGCAGTCGGCCCTGTCCCATCA
>DOOK01000068.1:6319-7701 GCA_003512805.1 Erwinia sp.
CCTGTCCCATCAGTTCAGCGATTTAGAGCAGCGCCTGGGGTTCCGCCTGTTTGTGCGTAAAAGCCAGCCGCTGCGCTTTACGCCGCAGGGTGAAATTTTGCTGCAGCTTGCCGAGCAGGTACTACCGCAGATCCAGCATGCGTTACAGGCGTGCCACGAACCGCATCAGGCCACGCTACGTATCGCTATTGAGTGCCACAGCTGTATTCAATGGCTGACGCCAGCGCTGAATAATTTTCGCCAGAGCTGGCCACAAGTGGTTATGGACTTTAAGTCCGGGGTAACTTTCGATCCTCAGCCCGCGCTTCAACAGGGTGAACTGGATGTGGTGTTGACGTCCGATATTTTGCCGCGCAGCGGGCTGTTCTATTCGCCGATGTTTGATTTTGAGGTGCGGCTGGTGCTGGCGCCCGATCATCCGCTGGCACAGGTTGACCATATTTCTCCTGCCGATCTGGCCAGCGAAGTGCTGATGATTTATCCGGTGCAGCGCCAGCGCCTGGATATCTGGCGCCATTTTTTGCAGCCTGCAGGCGTCAGCCCGGCGTTAAAAAACGTGGACAATACGCTGTTATTGATTCAGATGGTGTCGGCAGGTATGGGTATTGCCGCCCTGCCACACTGGGTGGTGGAGAGCTTCGAGCACCAGGGGCTGGTTGTCACCAAAACGCTGGGACAGGGCTTATGGAGCCGTTTATACGCCGCCGTGCGCGATGGCGAACAGCGTCAGGCGGTAGTGGAAGCCTTTATCCGTTCTGCCCGACAGCACGCCTGCGAGCACCTGCCGCTGGTCAGAGATGCGTCCGCACCCGGCACGCCGCTACCGATTTCCCTGAGCCACTCCTGAGCGCCCCGTCCCGACTGGCGCTTACTTTTGCGCGGCGTTGCAGCCGCACTCGTGTCATACACGGGCTGCACGCCTTTTTGCTAACGGTATTCCTTTATCCAGCGCCATTTGTCTCTATAATGCGGCCAACGATCCTGAACCCATGAGATTTTTATGACCAATAATGACGTTTTGCGCAGTGTGCGCTACATGCTGAGCCTGAGCGATGCTCAGATGGTGGGCATCCTGGCGCTGGCGGAAAGTGAAGTCAGCGAAGCGGAAATGCAAAGCTTCCTGAAAAAAGAAGATGAAGCGGGCTTTCGCGCCTGTCCGGACGTGCTAATGGGCTATTTCCTGAACGGATTGATTTTCCAACGCCGTGGCAAAAGCGAAGAGGCGCCAGCCCCTTCTATCGAACGCAAGATGACGAATAATATTATTATTAAAAAACTGCGCATCGCTTTCGATTTAAAAACGACGGATATTATCGACGTCCTTAAAACGGTTGACTTTGCTGTAGGCCAGTCTGAAATTGGCGCTATTTTCCGTAAGCCGG
>DOOK01000425.1 GCA_003512805.1 Erwinia sp.
CCAGTGACGACGTTATCTCACGCACGATCCTCTTTTCCAAGGCTGGCGCGCCCGCACGCCGCCTTTTCACCATTGAACGAACAGGATCCAGTGCGTAAGATTCCTTTTCACGTATTACAAATAAGAAACAATTATGCAAGCCTCCATCGCACCATCGCTCAACGCTGAACAGGACACTCCACCCGTAAATTCACGCGGCAAAGTCGTGATCGCTTCGCTGGTCGGCACCGCTATTGAATTTTTCGATTTCTATATTTACGCCACTGCGGCGGTGATCGTGTTCCCCCATATTTTCTTCCCGCAGGGAGATGCAACCGTCGCTACGCTACAGTCGCTGGCTACGTTTGCTATCGCGTTTATTGCCCGCCCAATCGGTTCGGCGCTTTTTGGCCACTTCGGCGACCGGGCAGGACGTAAAGTCACGCTGGTGGCTTCGCTGCTGACAATGGGCATTTCTACCGTGGTTATTGGCCTGCTGCCGGGCTACCAGACTATCGGCGTCTTCGCGCCCTTACTGCTGGCGCTGGCGCGTTTTGGTCAGGGTCTGGGGCTGGGGGGCGAATGGGGCGGCGCGGCGCTGCTGGCGACCGAAAACGCTCCGGCAAAAAAACGGGCGCTTTATGGTTCCTTTCCACAGCTTGGCGCGCCCATTGGTTTCTTTTTCGCTAACGGCACCTTTCTGCTTCTCTCATGGCTGTTAACCGATGAACAGTTTATGCAGTGGGGCTGGCGCGTACCCTTTATCCTCTCCGCGGTGCTGGTGCTGATTGGTCTTTACGTGCGCGTTTCACTTAACGAATCGCCCGTCTTCGCGAAAGTAAAAAAAGAGAAAAAGCAGGTCAAAATACCTATCGGTACGCTGCTGTCGAAACACATGAAGGCGACCATTTTGGGCACCTTTATCATGCTGGCGACCTATACGCTTTTTTATATCATGACCGTTTATTCCATGACCTATGGCACCACACCTGCGCCAAATGGTCTGGGTTTCCCGCGTAATACCATGTTGTGGATGCTGATGCTGGCGGTGATCGGCTTTGGCGTAATGGTACCGATTGCAGGCCTGTTGGCTGACCGCTTCGGCCGCCGCAAGACCATGATCGTGATTACGCTACTGATTATCGCCTTTGCGCTGATTTTCCCGTCGATGCTGGGGTCCGGTAACCAATGGGTGGTGATGGCCTTTCTGCTGTGCGGTTTAAGCGTAATGGGGCTGACGTTTGGCCCGATGGGCGCGCTGCTGCCGGAGCTGTTTCCAACCGAGGTGCGTTATACGGGGGCCTCGTTTTCTTACAACCTGTCGTCGATCCTCGGCGCTTCGGTCGCCCCTTATATCGCGACCTGGCTGGCACATACTTATGGGTTGTTCTATGTGGGCCTCTATCTGGCGGCGATGGCCTGCCTGACGCTGTTCGCGCTGCTTGCCAGCCGGGAAACGCGCCACGAATCCCTGTTTGATTAGCCGCCCTGCTTTCCCCACTAAACCGGCCATTGCGCCGGTTTTTTTGGGCAAAAAAAACCCGGCGCAATGGCCGGGTTCGTTTATTTCTTTTTCATTTGCCCCAGCACGTTAACGCACTGGTTCTGCTCGTTATCGCTGGGTGAAATCAGCGCCAGCAGCGCGGCGGCAGGCGCCACTACCGCTCCCAAAGCAACGGCCGCCGCACCGCGAGCAATCAGCGGCCCGGCTTTGACACCTGCATCAGGATTTTTAAACGTGCCCTTAACGTAAAGCGGCGAACGCAGCGTTACGATGCGCATCCCTTTGCTCTCCGGATTAATGGAAAGATCCAGCCGTTCATTCGCAAAGTTTGTGTTGCCGCTGATATTAATGACCGCATTTTCGGTATCGAAGACAAAGAGTTTGGTCGAGGCGACCCCATTATCCACCTTCAGATCGGCCGCCGCACAGTTGATACGCACTTCATCATCGCCAAACAGCTTGCCGACTACATAGTTACCGACGTTAAGACCGACGATTTCCATCAGGCCACGGCTGATAACACCATCATTCATTAGCAGCTTCACGCTGCCGTTGCTGGTCGCCAGAATATCGGCAACGGAGTTACCCGTGCCGCTCAGCGTGGCATCACCGTTAATCTGCCCCATGCTGTTTTGCATCGACTTCACGCCCGGGAAGAGCTGTTTCAGCTGCAGATTACGTGCGTGCAGATCGGCCCGTGCGCGCATCGGCGTGTGGTCGCCTTCCATACGGATGGTTGAATTAAGGTTGCCACCCGCCATGCCAAACCGCAGCGGATCCAGCAGCAGGCTGCCGTTTTTCAACGCCAGATGGGTGTAAAGATCGCTGATAGGCAGAGAATTGCTGTGTTCGATGCGCTTGCCGCTAAACTTCACGTCGGCATCCATAACGTCCCAGCTTTTAGTCTCGAACCTGTCATGCGGCAGGACCCGATCGGCAGGCTGATTGGGTGTTTCCCCTCTTTTCGCTTTGGCCTGCTCGGTTTTATCGCTGCCCTTGCCGGATTTGACGCCGATAAGCGGCCCCAGATCGGCCATACGCAGCTGACGTGACTCCAGCGAGCCCTCCAGTTTAGGCCGTGGCTTCACCTGGCTATAGGTCAGCGAGCCATGAATATCACTGTCGCCGATATGGCCGTTAAAATCGTTGTAATGAAAGACCGGGCCGCCCTTTTGCTGAAAACGCGCAATCAGATGGCCGTCAGTTTCATAAGGAGGCGTATCTGGCAGCAGCACGCCGGTCAGGCCATACAGGTTTGCCAGCGTATCGCCGGAGAAGCGCAGGCGTATATTCAGCCCGCCCAGATTCATCGGGTCCTGCAGACTGCCCACTATCTGCACGCGCGTGGTGCCGTTGTGCACATCGGCCTGGACAGGGAAAGGATTGTTTTTGCTACGCAGCGAAAGCATGCCGCCAAGTTTACCGTCACCGGTCAACTTTTCATCGTTGTAAGTTCCGGCCGCTTTCCAGCCGAAAACCAGGTCTGATGCGCCTTTCTGACCCGCATCGTCCTTACCGCCCGCGATTTGCGCATAGGGAACAGGCTTGCCCAGCGGATTGACCGTCACCTGCACATCGGCCTTATTGATGGCGTCCCGGTAAGCAATTTTTGCCCGATCGAAGAGAATGTTATCCAGGCGAAACGTCCATGCGGAAGGCTCACTGGCTGCGGCGTTGTCGCTGGCAGCCAGGTCAAACGTCCAGTTATTTTTGCCTGCCGCCGTCTGGATCAGGCGTGCATCGGGCTGCTCCAGTTTGATCCACGGGATAAAGACTTCTTTATGCACCAGGGCTAACGGGGACAGCGTTGCCTCCACACGAGGCAAATGCACCATCGTAATATCGGCAATTGCAGGCGGGTTTCCCAGCAGGATATCCTGTGCGTGCACGTGCGGCCACGGCACCCAGCTGCGCCAGCCCGCTTCGTCGCGGTTACGCGCCCAGGCGACGCCCAGATCGCCGCGAATAGCGAAGGGACGGTTCAGTTCTGTTGAGACTTTCTGATTGATAGTTGGCTTCAGGCGATTCCAGTCAAATGTCGCGATAACGATCACTACCACCACAACCAGCAACAAAAAAATCCCGACAATCCAGCTAACTACTTTTCCTGTGCGCGACACTGTTTATCTCCTTGTTCACTTCGTCTTCTGTAAAGATAGACGAGCGGGGAGAAAACGGCATTACGCCAGCTTCAGCGGCAGCGTTTCCAGCTGGTCAAACGGCATAGGATGGGCAAAATAGTAGCCCTGCGCGGCGCAGGCAAACGAGTTCTGCACCTGGTGCCACTCCTCCAGCGTCTCGACGCCTTCCACAATGACGCCCTTGCAGTAGCGGTTAATCAATGCCAGGAGCATATTGAACAGACTACGGCCCTCTTCCGATTTTCTCAGCAGGATAAACAGCTCACGTGCCAGTTTGATATGGTCATATTTCAGTTCTGACAGCGCGGAAAAGTTCGCCATGCCCGAGCCAAAATCGTCCAGCCACAGCGGTCCCAGTTCCGGTATCTGAGCTACCATGCCTGCCTGCGGCAGCAACTGATGCTCGACCAGCTCAAAACGCACCCACGGACAACGCGCGATAAGCTGGCGAACCACCGGGTTGTGCTGGACGGCCTGCAGCGTTGGGCCGTCAATATTGACCGAGGCAACCATTCCGCCTTCGATAAATTTTGCTTTCCACGTCTCCAGCAGTTCCAGCTGCTCACGAATAATCAGCATCCGCTCCGTCGCATCAAGCGCGGCAAAATAGGACTCCGGCGATACCCTCTGGCCCGGCGCGGAAGGATGAAAGACCGCGGTAAGCAACTCAATTGCCATCAGGCTGCCGGTTACCCGGTAGATCGGTTGAAACCTATAGGTGCGCTGGCATTCTCGCCAGTAAAGATGCTCCTGCTGCTGTTTCAGGACAGGTGAGGGAGGAAGCCGGTGTCTGATGTTCTTCAGCACCATATTAAGATCCTTGTCATTTTTGAGGCCTTACAGGAGGGGGCTTCTGTCATCAGTATCGGCATTCCCCTGGATAACTTTATTACGCGCTTGTGCGGCAGAGCCGGTCGCGATGTGACCTTTTTTAAAAATAAAACGCTGTTTTAAAATATTGACTGGGGCAGTCAGCACGGCGACACTAAGACGAAAAACGGAGCGAGCGGATTATCATGAGCGAAAAAAATATCGCCGTTATCGGCGAATGTATGATTGAGCTGTCCCAACAGGAAAATAGTCTGAGCCGCGGTTTTGGTGGTGATACGCTGAATACGGCCGTTTATCTTGCCCGCCAGACCCGTCAGCTGGCGGTGCATTACGTTACCGCGCTGGGCACGGATACGTTCAGTAGCGAGATGCTGGCGGCGTGGCAGCAGGAGAAAATACAAACCGGGCTTATCCAGCGCATGGAAAACAAACTGCCCGGCCTTTACGTGATCGAAACGGATGCCCGGGGCGAGCGCACGTTCTATTACTGGCGCAATGATGCAGCCGCACGCTTCTGGCTGGAAGGCGAGCGGGCCGACGACATTTGCCAACAGCTGGTGCAGTTCGACTTTCTCTATTTGAGC
>DOOK01000388.1 GCA_003512805.1 Erwinia sp.
CGCAGTTTCAACCCTGTGCTGTGATGCCGTTGATTCAGAGACTTCTTTCTCCAGAATCTCCAGGGTCATCAGGTCTTCAGGATCGGGTTCCGGCGTCAACAACAGTTTTAGTAACTGAACGGTTTCTCTGTCTGCCGACAGCTTTGCGCCGGCATCCGCCAGCTCGGCCAGTTGCTGATGGGACAGACCCGTCAGCGCCATTCGCTGATAACTATCGGCATAGCGTGCGCGCATCTTATCGCTACGAGACTGGTATTTTCCTTTTAAAACGCGGACCAGCAAGTTCCGGACGCCCTGGCGTGGGTAATCACTATAGTTTTCTTCCAGCGTAGGACGCAGCGGGTCGTCCAGCCAGGCAACAATAGCTTGCCAGTTATGTGCCAGCGGCCAGGTTGACTCAAGTCGTATGGCTGACTGCCATGCCCGTTCACGCAGCCGTTGGGCCTCAATAAAGGCATCTTTGTGTAATTCAATAGCCACATCAAGCGAGAAAAGATCGTTTGGTTGTGTGACCAACAATGAAGGAACACTTGCTGCTTTCCTGAAAAAATCGGCCATTCTCGCTGCGAAAGCGGCCTTTACCCTTGCCATATCAGTGGTCGAAAATCCACAGTCGCTTATGCTCTGCAGCATTAGAGCCTTGTGATTGATATAACCCTGGTAACAATCATTAATCTGTTGACGGTGCTGATTTAAACTTGCCAGCAAGGCCTGCTGACGTTCTGGTTCATAGCTTTCCTGCCGCCAGCGACCTGTTAATCTTTCCAGACGAGAGAACTCATTTTTTATCTGTGCGTTAGAGCCTCCCTGAAACCATAACCAGTCCAGGCCCTGCGTAACCGGATCGTCACGAAGATCGTTAATGATATTTTCGACGGCTTTAATAGCCGTTGAGGTGACTAACATGCCGCAGTTACGATCCTGGCCGTCTGCGATGGCCAAAGCCCTCTCCACCACTTTTTGTGCAATCAGTGATTTAAATAGCGTGGTTTTACCTGTGCCCGGTGCACCCTGAACCGCAATCAGTCGCTCGTCCTGATTAATCGCCTGTATCGCCTGCATCTGACCGTGGCCCAAAGGGTACTTTTGCTCAAAAAGCCCGTAGGTAGGTAAATCAAAATAGATCGATGGCTTTTCTGCTGAATGTTCATGAGTCAGATATTTTTCCAGCAGAGGGAATGCCCCTTCAGGATTATCACAAAGCCATTCATAATCTTTGCCGTCGCGCTGAGTAGTAAAATCATCATTATGTAACGGCGCGACAAGGGCATTAAAGGCGGTTTCAGGTGTCTGGCCCTGTTGGCTGATCCAGGCCAGCAGCCCCTCGAAAGCAGCGAAAAATCCCGTATATTTCTGACCGGTCAGGGCACTGATGATGCTCATCATATGCCGGTTTTCTCCCAGCTCCGCCAGCTCAACAGCAAACACATTACGGAACGTAAAGGGGAAGGCGCTAACCTGCTGGCCATCTTTTACGGGGAGCAGCAGCGTATTATCTTCAGAAATCAGAAAAGCTTTAGGCAAAGGGAAAGAAAAAAGCGGCAGGTACTTCGTATTGGTACTGCTGCCTTCTACGTCAACGCAGCGTAAGACGGGGAAAAGAAGGCTAACCGGTTCAATATGACTGACGTGGCCTTTTTCATCATACCTGACAAAGCGCCGACGCCAGCTTCTTGCCATTTCTGCAGGAACAGTCAGATAGACCCCTGATTCCTCATCGCGGCAATGCTCTTCGTTAATAAAAAGCTGTTGATACTCATGAACTTTACTGGCGGGGATTTTACTTTTTTCTGCGCCGCTATATTGGACATAGTCATGCCAGGCCGAGAGAATAACGTTAGTAGTATTGTTCATGAGAAGCGGCAAATCCTTGTGAGTCTTTAGCCTGTCAAAGAGCGTAGAAGGCAGAATATCATAAAGTAACAGAGGTTTGCAGCTGAGGGCATTTGAACGGGGCGGGAGATAGTGAGAAAAAATGGTAAGTAAAAATTATGTGATAGCGCAAATAAAGAAGCGTAAAAAACCTAAAGCAGAAAGCCCGCTCAGGTAACCCCGAGCGGGCTTTTCAAATCTGGCTCCTCTGACTGGACTCGAACCAGTGACATACGGATTAACAGTCCGCCGTTCTACCGACTGAACTACAGAGGAATTGTTGGAACGGGGCGCATAATATCTATAGCGATTTGCGATGTCAAAGCCTGTTTGCGCTTTTCTCACTGACTGCTGCATTAATCGGCAATTAGCCGGCGGGATCGCCCTCGAACAGGCTACAGCCAGAAAGCCAGCCTTTGCGTGACGTTTCGCAATACGCAGAGGTAACCGCTGAACAGCGTGGCAATTTTCGTCAACATGATCACGTTTATTTCATTTTCACATTGTTCAGGCCTGTTTTGAAATATACATTTCGTTGAGATGCCTCGTTCACCCGCAAGGAACTTCCATGAAAAAGGTCAGGATAGGTTTGATCGGCACCGGCTACATCGGACGCTGCCACGCCATTGCTTATGCGCAGGCAGCCACCGTGTTTGCTCTGAAAGGCGAAATTGTGCGTGAGAGCCTGGCGGAGGTCAGCCCGGAAAGGGCGAAAGCGCAGGCCGCCGCGCTGGGCTTTTCCCGCTGGACGGATAACTGGCGCGAGCTGGTGGCGGACCCGGACATCGACGTGGTGGATATCTGTGCCCCTAATTTTCTGCACAAAGAGATGGCGCTGGAAGCCATTCGCCACGGTAAACACGTCTACTCCGAAAAGCCGCTGGCGCTGAACGTGGCAGATGCTGAGGAGATGACGCAGGCCGCCGCACAGGCCGGGGTGAAGACGCTGGTGGGCTTTAATTATATGAAAAATCCCACCAGCCAGCTGGCGAAAGAGATTATCGCCAGTGGTGAAATAGGCGAGGTGGTGCATTTTTACGGCACGCATAATGAAGACTATCTTGCCAGTCCGCAAACGCCGCTGGACTGGCACTGTCAGAAGGCGCTGGCCGGGCTGGGTGCCCTGGGCGATCTGGGCGCGCATATCGTCAATATGGCCCATTATCTGGTAGGTGACATCCACGAGGTTTCCGGTGATATGCAGACGGTCATCGCTCAGCGTCCCGATGCCAAAAATCCTTCGCTGCTGCGCGAGGTGGAAAACGAAGATCAGGCCAGCGCGCTGCTGCGCTTTACTAACGGCGCACACGGCGTGATAGAAACGTCGCGGATCGCCTGCGGCAGCAAAATGGGGCTGACCTACGTGGTGAGCGGCACCAAAGGAACGCTGCGCTACACGCAGGAAAGAATGGCGGAACTGGCGCTTTATCGGCACGACGATGCCCCTGGACGTCAGGGGTTTAAAACCATTCTGACCGGCCCGGCACATCCTGACTATGCCGCTTTTTGTGTGTCTGCCGGTCACGGTATCGGTTTTAACGATCAGAAAACGGTGGAGATCCGCGATTTAATCAACGGCGTCGCGGCGGACGACCCGATGTGGCCAGATTTTGCCGAAGGGCTACGGGTGTCGAAAGTGCTACAGGCGATAGCCGTCTCCGCGCGGGAACGCCGTTGGATCGAGGTGTAGAGAAAGCCCCCGAGGGGTAACGCAACGGTACCGTTTCTTTGGATCGTAAAAACAAGGCTCACGTTTTTGCGTTGGAAAGCAGGGTGGAAAGCGTTATGCGCAGGCCTGGACGGTATTCTGCCTGGCCGGAGGGATACAGCGGGAGACTGTTCACCCGCTAAAGCCACATGCTGGCAGGCGGAGGCTTTCACCTCCGCCCTGTTAATCAGCGGAACGGCGGCTCGTTAAAGGTGCGTAGCTTGCGGGAGTGCAGCTTGTCACCCTCTGCCCGCAGCAGATCTATTGCACAGATACCAATCTGTAAATGTTCAGAAATGGCGCCCTCGTAGAAGCGGTTAGCCTGGCCCGGCAGCTTGATCTCGCCGTGGATCGGCTTATCGGAGACGCAAAGCAGCGTGCCGTAAGGCACCCGGAAACGGTAGCCCTGGGCCGCAATAGTGGCGCTTTCCATATCCACCGCCACCGCGCGGCTGAGATTAAAACGCAGGGCAGAGGCGGAATAGCGCAGCTCCCAGTTGCGGTCGTCCGTGGTTACCACCGTGCCGGTGCGCAGCCGCTGCTTAACTTCTTCGCCCGGCATGCCGCTGACCTGTTTGGTCGCATCGAACAGGGCGCGCTGTACTTCGGCAATGCTCGGCACCGGGATATCCGGCGGCAGCACCGCATCCAGCACATGATCGTCGCGCAGGTAAGCATGAGCCAGCACGTAGTCGCCAATCGTCTGGCTTTCACGCAGGCCACCGCAGTGGCCAATCATCAGCCAGGCATGGGGACGCAATACCGCCAGATGATCGCAGATGGTTTTCGCATTGGACGGGCCGACACCGATGTTAATCAGCGTGATGCCCTGACCCTCTTTAGCGATTAAATGCCAGGCCGGCATCTGATGGTTTTTCCAGGCCAGGCCGGAAATGGTGGCCTGAGGATCCGGCGTGTCAGCCGTTACGCAGATATTACCCGCACAGGAGAGCGCCTCGTAAGGCGAAGTCGGATCCGCTATTTGCTCGCAGCTCCAGCGCACGAACTCATCGACGTAGCGGGTGTAGTTGGTGAACAGCACCCAGGACTGGAAATCTTCGACCGGCGTACCGGTATAGTGGCGCAGCCGCGCCAGCGAAAAGTCAGTGCGCAGCGCGTCAAAATGCGACAGCGGAAATTTCTCGCCTGGCTGATACAGGCCGTCAGCGTTCTCATCGCCAATCTGCGCCAGTTCAGTGGTGGGAAAATGCTGTGCCAGCCCGGCGCTCATGCTGCGATCCAGCCCCAGGTTAGAGCCATCAATCACGTAAGGGAAAGGGATCTCCTGCTGTGAAGGCCTGACCTCCAGCGTCACCGAATATTCGCTGCAGAGCATGGAAAGCTGTTCGGAAAGATAGTGGCGAAACAGCGCGGGGCGAGTGATGGTGGTGGCATAGCTGCCGGGGCGGGTAAAGCGGCCAAAGGCGCGTGACAGCTTGTGGCCCGCTGCATCGCCCTGCCAGCTGACGCGCAGCTCCGGGTAGACAAACAGGCCGGCGGCGCGACTGGCCGAATCCGGCAGCGTGCCTTCATTGATATAGGTAGTGATCGCCTGGCGTAGCGCGCCGACCGCCGCTTCGTACAGGGCATCCAGCTTATCCAGCGCCTCGTCTACGGTCAGTCCTGATGGGGAAGAAGGCTGCGTCATGGTCTCTCCTTAGGCAGTTATTGTTTTCTTAACAGCATGTTAGCCGAAATAAAGCGCGCGCGCTCAGGTGCAGTCTGAATTGCTCCTCGTCTGAAGAGATTTACGCTACGCTGGTGGTCCCGAATGTGAAAAAAGGGTAAGGGATATGGATAAGCCTGGGCACTGGGAAAACGCGGTAGGTGTTCTGGTTATTGCCGCCGGACTGGGACAACGATTTACCGAGGCGGGCGGCACAACCGATAAGCTGCAGGCAACGTTCACCGATGCGTCAGGCCAGCGAAAATCAGTCTTTGTTCACAGCTGCCAGGCGGCGCAGCAAAGTGGCCTGCCGGTATGCGTGGTCACGCGCCCCACGCAGCGGGCCATCCGCGACTACTGTGAGCAACACGCTATCCCGACAGTGCTGGTGGAAAATACCCGCATGGGCGAATCGATTGCCGCTGGCGTCCGCCATACGGCGAGGTGGGGCGGCTGGCTGATCCATCTGGCGGATATGCCTTTTATTTCTGCACAGACGCTGCGGCTGGTGGCCAGTAAAGTGACAGCGGAAGGGGTCGTGCGCCCTGTTTTTCGCGCCAGCCCCGGCCACCCGGTTGGCTTTGGCCGCTGCGCGTTTAACGCGCTCAGCGCCCTGACCGATGAGCAGGGTGCGCGCAGCCTGCTGATGCAGTTTCCTCTATATATGATTGAACTGCAGGATGCGTCAATTTTGCAGGATATCGATCTGCCCTCACAGCTGCCGGTAGCCGAAAGTCCGGCGATTGCGGAACGACCGCGCCAGGCGTCGGAGCCGGGTAAAGACCCGCCGGACTGATGCTGTCCAGGACTTAAAACCGGGGAGGCTGCGCTGCGGATTGCTGTTGATGCGTCGGTGAGACTGGCCGTTGCCGACATTGTGCGGAGGGTGCAGAGGGTGCAGAGGGTGCAGAGGATAAAATGGCGGGCTGGTGGTCAGCCCGCCTGCGGTTACAACAGCTTATCCTGCGTGATCGGCAGATCGCGGATACGTTTGCCGGTGGCGTGCCAGACTGCATTAGCGATAGCGGCCGCTACGCCGACAATCCCCAGCTCACCCACCGCTTTACCGCCCAGCACGGTGGCCAGGTAATCTGGCTTGCCCACGTCGATCGTGGTTAGCTCAGGAATATCCGCATTGACGGCTATCAGGTAGTCGGCCAGGTTGGCGTTATTGATGCGGCCATCACGATCGTCAATCAGCCCCTGTTCCAGCAGCGCCTGGCCAATGCCCATCACCATGCCGCCAATCCACTGGCTTTCTGCCAGCTTGGGATTGTAAACGCGGCCCGAATCGAACGCGCCAACCATCCTTTTTACCCGCACCGTGCCGAAATCTTCATCCACCGCGACCTCCACAAAAATGGCACTCCAGCTGTGGGCCGACACGCCGCCCTCGGTGGGCGGCAGCATCATGGTAGAGGTGCGGTCAGCCTTGTTGCGCTCGTCCTCGGTGGCGGCCTTATCAAAGGTATCCTGATGTGCTACCAGCTTTTCGTGTCCGCTAAGCTTCAACACTTCGGCAAAACTGATACGTAAGCCCGGACTGTTGTTCAGCCAGAGATAACCGTCGCCCAGTGAGATGGCGGCAGGCGACTGCTGCCACAGCGGTGACTTTTGCGTGGCAATTGCCAGCGTTATCAGCCTGTCGCGCAGCGCCAGCGCAGTTTTATGTACCGCACCGGTCAGCAGGTTCGCCAGCTGCGAGCCACCCGCAACCGGCGCGCGCGGCAGCAGCGTATCGCCAAGCGACACGGTAATACTTTCCGGTGCGACCAGCAGTACGTCCGCGGCCGTTTGCGCCAGGATGGTATAGGTACCCGTGCCGATGTCCACGCCGCTACTCTGAACCTCAATGCTGCCGTCAGCGGACAGAACGATTTGCGCCTCGCCAGGCGTGCGGCGTACCGGATAGGTGCCGGAAGCCATTCCCCAGCCAATCAGCTGGCGACCTTCGCGCAGGCTGCGCGGCTCGAGAGGGCGCTTGCTCCAGCCAAAGGCTTCGGCACCCTGCTGATAAGCTTCGCGCAGCTGACGCGAGCTCCAGGGGATGTTGGCCTGCGGATCCTGCTCGGCATAATTTTTCAGGCGCAGCGCCAGCGGATCCATTTTTAGCGCCCACGCCAGCTCGTCCATCGCCACTTCCAGTGCAAAGGCACTTGGGTTTTCGCCCGGCGCACGCATCCAGCTGGGATTGACGGTATTAAGGTGGATAAGCTTGTGGTGCGATAAGAAATTAGGGGTAGCGTACATCAACGCCGTCACGGAATTGCAAGGTTCCTTGTGCACATCGTTTAGCGCCGTTTCATTCCAGCTGTCGTGCACGATAGCCTGTAAAAGGCCGTCGCGGTTTGCGCCCAGCGCCAGCTGCTGATGCGTACGGGGCCTGCCGCCAAAAGCGGTAAAAGTTTGCGGCCGGGTCAGCGCCAGTTTTATCGGTCGGTTAAGCTCGCGCGAGGCTACGCAGGCCAGCGCGCTGTGCGGCTGTATACCGCCTTTACAGCCGAAGCCGCCGCCGACAAAAGGTGAAATAACGCGTACCTTTTCATGATCGATCGCCATCCATTCTGACACTACCTGACGCGCGCCGCCCGGCCACTGGCTTGGTTCCCACAGCGTCAGGCTGCCATTTTGCCAGTGAGCGATACAGCCGTGTGGCTCAATAGGCGAGTTGTATTCTCTGGGCGTAGTATAAATGCCGCCCACCTGTACCTCCGCCTGTGCCAGCGCCGGAATGGCGTCGCCCCGGTCGATGGTTAATGCCTCCACCATTTCTGGTTTGGCGTCAGGATCCGTAGGATGCACGATAGGGGGCTGTTGCTCATATTCCGTTTCGATGAGCGCCGCAGCTTCCGTGGCCTGTTCCAGCGTTTCTGCTACTACCAGCGCGATATGCTGACCGTTCCACAAAACCTTATCGTCCTGCAACGGCAGAAAAGCCTGTGCCGCCGCGCCGCCTTCACCAAACGTTTTGGCCGGATGAATAGTCACGCCGCTTTCGTGGTTGTACACCGCCAGCACGCCCGGCGACTGGCGTGCGCGCTCGGTGTGCATTGCAGTGATACGGCCATAAGCAATGGTTGACTGAACCACGACGGCATAAGCGAGATTATCGAGAGATTTTTCGACAGCGTAAGTTGCCAACCCCTGAATTTTCAGTCGGCCGTCAGCGCGATCCAGCGGGCTGCCTAAAGCCTGCTGACGGGCGATGGCTGGTGTTTCAAGCGTACTCATACCAGACCCCCTACGGTCATCAGAGCCCTGGCAATCACGCGAGGCGCAAGAATGATTTTGTGCCCGTTATGCTGGCGGGCGATAGCGCCTTCCGTGACTTTTTCCGCTGCTTTACGCAGCGTTTTTTCATCCAGTCGCTGGCCTTGCAGAGCCTGCTCAACCTGGTAAGCGCGCCAGGGTTTGGTCGCCACACCGCCCAGCGCGACGCGCACCGTTTTGATGGTCAGATTGTCCTCTTCCATCTCCAGCCCTACGGCCGCACTGGCGGCAGCGAACTCATAGGAACTGCGGTCACGTACTTTAAGGTAATGCGACCGGGCCAGCGC
>DOOK01000335.1 GCA_003512805.1 Erwinia sp.
CCCGTCTTGAACAAATCATTGCCGAAGAGAAGCTGAGCGGTATTCATCCCGCCGTAAAAGATCTTAATGACGTGCGGTTTAATGGCGCTTATGAGCTGGTGCTGTCGACCGTAGTGATGATGTTTTTACAACCGGATGCCATTCCACAGCTGATTGCCGATATGCAGGCCAGCACGGTGCGAGGTGGCTATAACCTGATTGTCTCGGCGATGAGCACAGAGGATTACCCGTGCTCGCTCTTCCCGTTCGCCTTTAAATCCGGCGAGCTGAGCGAGTACTACCGTAAATGGCAGATCGTAAAATATAACGAGAATGTCGGCCAGCTGCACCGTACGGATGAACATGGCAACCGTATCTCGCTGCGTTTCGCCACGCTGCTGGCGCAAAAAGAACGGGTAAAAGAGTAACGGTCAGCCGGGTGCAGGCTGCCCGGCTTCTTCCATCCATAACCGCAGCGGCCTGGCTTCCCCATACAGCGCGCCCTGCAGATAATCGACGCCCAGCTTGCGCAGCAGATTATCCGCCTGCTGCGTGTCCACATCCGTTGCCACAATCTGCATTTTTTTCAGCCGGGCCATAATGCAGGTTGATTCAATAATTTGGTAGTCCAGGCTGTTATCAAGCATATTACGAACAAACTCACCGTGAAGCGTCAGCATATCGGCTTCAATCGGCTTTAACAGCGCATAGCTGCCGTAGCCACGCCCGAAGTGACTGATAGCCACGCGGCAGCCCAGCCGGCGCAGCTGGTCAAGCGTGCGGTATCCCCCGCTGAACGGCGTCAGCATCGGCGACTCTTCTACATAAAGTATCAGCTGCCACGGTTCAACCCCGTAGTCCTGCAATATTGCCTGAATATCTTTTGCCAGCCCGGGCCTGCACAGGCTCAGGGTAAAAAGCGCTGTAGCCAGGCGCAGCCCGGGCCGCGTCTCCCGATGTTCGTCGATAAAAGCGAGAACCTGGCGCAACCGCCAGCAGTCCAGCGTCCAGGTCAGGCCGAACTCGTTGACGATGGGATAGAATTCTTCTGCCGATATTGGCTCACGACGATCGTTTTCCAGCGCGAGCCAGACAGAATAATAGTCATCCCCCCGCACGCCGCAAATTCTCTGCGCGATGAGTTGAAAACCCTCAGACTTCAGCGCCTGTTGAACCGTATTCAGCAGCGAAATCTTTTTACTGATGCGGTACTGAACCGGCTGCGTCATTTTCTGCCGTAGATTCTCCGTTATACCACTGGTCAACGACAGCTCCGCCATGCCGCTTAGCTCGCCCAGCAGTTCGTAAAGATGGTTGACCGGCGGCAACACGCTGCAATAGCTGACACCGATACCGGGATGGACCGGCAGGCCATCCCAACTCAGGCAGTAATCTTTTAGCCTGGCGGCGAGGTTTTCAATACGCGCCACTGGCACAATGCCTTCAAGCCGCATCACTAAATCGAACCCGGGCAGTTGATAAACATCCTCCCCCTGTAGGAGTTCGGGTTTCAGGTGTCCGGCCAGGCTACTTTTATAATGAATACGCAGGCGCAGGCCGTAGGTGCGACTCAGGCGATCCAGATCGGGGATAGTCAGAAAGCAAAGCGTCGAGCTGGAGCTGTTCGCCAGCGCCAGGCTCAGCGCGCGCAGATTGGGCAAATTCATCACGGGATCGTTTAATGCTGCCGCTTTGGTTCTGGCCAGCGTACGGCGCTGGCGCGTGGTGATAGCCGCCATCAGTAGCAGGCTAAGACTGAAAACGATCAGATTGGCTGAAATAACCGCCAGCTGGTAAGGCCCCGTATCCGGATGGAGAAAGCGATCGCGCAGCTGATAAAGCGCTATTAGCAGCAGTGCCCAAACCAGCCCGGTAAAAAGATAGCCAAAACGCATGGCTGCCCAGAGCATTAAAGGCAGGATCAGAGGCAGACCGTACTCGGTTGTTAATAAATTATGTCGGCCCGAGGCGAGCAGCAGCAGCATGGTCAGCAGGAAAACTAACATCAGCGCCCATACTGCGCATTCCGTTTTGCTGACCTCGGGCGAAAATTGCTGGCGCAGTTGGAAAATCGTCAGCCGCAGATAGCCTGGACTGCGCAGGCTGCGAACAATCAGATAGCAGACCGGCACCATGGTGATACAGGCCAGCAGCACGGACTGAAAATTCAACAGTGTATGCAGCGATAAGGGGTCCCAGGAGAAGATCGATCCTTTGATTGGAACCAGGTCCGCCGCCACCAGCACCTGCATGGTAAAAACAAACAGCGAGGGGATAAAAATAGCCAGCCAGAAACACCGTTCAGGCATCAGGCGCAGCTCGCCACAGTTAACGCCCCAGCGTCTTTTCACCTGCAGTCGGTAGCCAGTCCAGCCGCTCAACAGCACGATCAGCCATGCGGCAACAATCGCTGCCGCTGCCGCCGGCACGTAGCGATTAAAATAATAAACGCTCAGCCCCACAGCGATCCCCGGAAAAGCCTTCCAGTCATATACCAGTAGCATCGCTATCATCATTGCCAGCGGCAGATAGATAAGATAAACGTAGCCTTCCAGCATCGACAGGTGCACCGATAGCTGCGTCGTGAACGGCATCAGGATAGCCGGCAGAATAAGGGCCAGTCCCCAGGGGCTGTGACGACAGCGGTTAAGGCGGGCCTTGATGATCAT
>DOOK01000266.1:0-1082 GCA_003512805.1 Erwinia sp.
AAAAACGATAACGATATCCTGACCGGCCTGCTGTCGTTGATGACGAAAGAGGGCAGCGACTATACGCTGACTTTTCGTATGTTGTGCGAGACCGAGCAGCAGCAGTCGCATTCACCTCTGCGCGATGAGTTTATCGATCGTGAAGCATTTGACAGCTGGTATAACGTTTATCGTCAGCGATTACTGCAGGAAGAAAGCGACGACGCGACGCGCCAGCAAAAGATGAAGCAGGTCAATCCGGCGGTGGTGTTGAGAAACTATCTGGCCCAGCAGGCGATTGAACGGGCTGAACAGGATGACATCAGCGTGTTGGCCCGGCTGCATCAGGCATTGATACGGCCCTTTGACGACGCGCCGGAATTTGCCGATTTGATGCGCCGCCCGCCGGACTGGGGGAAAAAGCTGGAGGTTAGCTGTTCAAGCTAACCTGAGGCAGGGTTATCCGCAAAACCGGCACGTTGAGGTGTGCGGAACCCTGCCTGTTTTCAGGCGGTGTCAGCGCCTTGCTTTCACCGCCTCCGCCAGCAGTGTCAGGACCTCTTCACTGTCTTCCCATCCCAGGCAGGGATCGGTAATCGACTGGCCGTACACCAGCGGCGTGCCGGCCTGCACTTTCTGCGTCCCTTCCTTCAGGAAACTCTCGATCATCACGCCAGCAATCGACTGAGAACCGGTACGGATCTGTTGGGCTATGGACGCGGCGACCTCTTTCTGCAGGCGGTGCTGTTTCAGACAGTTACCGTGGCTGAAATCAATCACTAATCGTTCCGGAAGATTGTGCTCGCGCAGGCTGGCAGCGGCAGAAGCGACGTCTTCCGCATGGTAATTCGGCCGCTTGCCGCCGCGCATAATGATATGCCCTGACGGGTTGCCGCTGGTCTGATAAATGGTCATCTGCCCATACTTGTCCGGCGAGAGGAACATATGGCTGGCACGAGCCGCGCGTATCGCATCAACCGCGATCTGAATATTTCCGTCGGTACCGTTTTTAAAGCCAACCGGACAGGAGAGCGCAGAAGCCATTTCGCGGTGAATTTGGCTTTCCGTCGTGCGGGCACCGATAGCTCCCCAGCTGATCAGGT
>DOOK01000266.1:1143-7730 GCA_003512805.1 Erwinia sp.
CTCCCCAGCTGATCAGGTCTGCCAGAAACTGCCCCACAACCATATCCAGAAATTCGGTAGCCGTAGGCATGCCCAGTCGGTTTATCTCCAGCAGCAGCTCGCGCGCCACGGCCAGGCCATGATTAACCCGGAAGCTACCGTCAAGATCGGGATCGGAAATCAGGCCTTTCCAGCCCACCACGGTACGGGGTTTCTCAAAATAGGCGCGCATCACGATTTCCAGCTCGGCGGCGTGACGCTGGCGCAGCACGTTAAGCTTTGCCGCATAGGCCAGCGCAGCCTCAGGATCGTGAAGCGAGCAGGGGCCAATTACCACCAGCAGACGGCGATCTTCGCCGGACAGGATCCGGGCAATACGCTGTCGGGAAGCGGTAACGTTTTCGGCAATATCAGGCGTGATCGGATAACGCTGCGCCAGTTCGTCAGGCGTAATCAGGCTCTCGATGCGCGCGGTCCGCAGTTCATCTGTCTTGTTCATAGTCTTCCAAAAATTTTTTTCTTCGCAGCGGCGGGAATACCGGGAAGTGATGGCGATCACAATAAACCCGACACGATATGGATTTCAACCCGAAACGCCGGACAGAACGGCGCAACGGGATAAATATCACTGTTTCTGGCGCGGAATCAAAACAAGGGTGCTTCAGTACATACGACGCGTCAGGCCCATGATATCTAAAATTTTCGTGGCAATTTCCTCAACGGAATAGTTGGTGCTGTTGAGGTAACGGATTTGATGCGTCCTGAACAAGGCTTCCACTTCGCCCACTTCCAGACGACACTGGCGCATAGAAGCGTAGCGGGTGTTTTCTGCCCGCTCCTGGCGGATAGCGGCCAGTCGCTCAGGATCGATAGTTAAGCCAAACAATTTATGTTGAAAAGGCCGCAGCGCAGGGGGCAGCTTCAGATTATCCATGTCGTCGGCAATAAACGGATAATTGGCGGCGCGAATGCCGAACTGCATGGCCAGATAAAGGCTGGTCGGCGTCTTGCCGCAGCGCGATACGCCCAGCAGGATCACCTGAGCATCTTCCAGGCCACGCAGTGAAATACCGTCATCGTGCGCCAGGGTGTAGTCGATGGCGGCAATACGGGCATCGTACTTACCCAGATTATTGGCCGTCAGGCCATGTGTGCGATTAGCGACCGGCGCGGGCGCTATCCCCAGCTCTTGCTGTAGCGGCGCCACCAGAGACTGAACGATATCCTGACAGAATCCCTCGCTTTGCAAAATAATTTCACGAATTTCCGGCGTGACGACAGAAATAAAGACCAGCGGTCGCAAGCCGCTTTTCTGCCAGATAGCGTTGATTTGAGCTTTGACAGCCTGCGCTCGCTGTACGTTTTCCACAAAGGGTAGGGTCACGCTATTGATGCTGACAGGAAACTGGGAAAGTACCGCGTGGCCAAGCACTTCAGCCGTAATGGCCGTTCCGTCAGAAATATAAAATACGCTACGTTCGTTGCTGTCCATTTTGGCTTCCTGAAAAACTGAGTGGCAGAGTAAATTAAACTACAGTCTTATAGAAATTAACGCCAGCCGGCATCGTGAAATTTAAATTTCATATTCTATTAAATTTTTATTTTTGTTTCATTGAAAAGGTCTGCACCCCTGTATAATGGCATTAATGAAATAACGTTCCTGTTTATTATGCGTAAAAAGCGATATTAATCAGGAAAGCATTCTGAAAAGGAATCAAGTTAACCCGTTATGCTTCCTGTTTTTGCAATGCAAAGCTGAAATTAAAATTACTATTACTATCAATGTCTTAAATATATTTATTTTGCGTGAAATAAGATTGTCATTCGCGGATTAGTCTTAAAAACTTCCTTTTATTCAGCTTGAACGATTCAACAGTTTCTTTCCACCCGGTGAATGTGGCAGGCTCAAAAACGCACGATGCTATTTCCGTTAATTCATTCACAAAAGGATTGCTTCAATGTCCAATCAAGGCGCACTGCCGTTTGTGCTCTGGTATAACCAGCTTGGCATGAACGATGTTGATCGGGTGGGGGGCAAAAATGCCTCTCTGGGTGAAATGATCACTAATTTGTCATCGCTTGGCGTTTCCGTTCCCAACGGTTTTGCCACTACGGCCGATGCATTCAATCAGTTCCTCGATCAGAGCGGCGTCAGTCAGCGAATTTATGAGCTGTTGGACAACACCGATATTGATGATGTAGACGAGCTGGCGAAAGCGGGCAAGCAAATCCGCGACTGGATTGTGGAAACGCCTTTCCAGCCCGAACTGGAGCACGCTATCCGTGAGGCTTACCAACAGCTCTCTGCTGATGACGCCGACGCTTCGTTCGCCGTTCGCTCTTCCGCAACGGCTGAAGATATGCCGGACGCCTCTTTCGCCGGGCAGCAGGAAACCTTTCTGAACGTACAGGGCTTCGATGCCGTGCTGGTTGCAGTGAAGCATGTCTACGCTTCGCTGTTTAACGACAGGGCGATCTCTTATCGCGTGCATCAGGGCTACGATCATCGTGGCGTCGCGCTGTCAGCTGGCGTGCAGCGCATGGTGCGTTCCGATGCAGGTGCCGCTGGCGTGATGTTCACCATCGATACCGAATCGGGCTTTGATCAGGTGGTCTTTATTACCTCCGCTTTCGGGCTGGGCGAAATGGTGGTTCAGGGCGCGGTCAACCCTGACGAATTCTATGTACATAAGCCCACGCTGGCCGCAGGCCGTCCAGCTATCGTACGCCGTACCATGGGATCGAAAAAAATCCGCATGGTCTACGCCGATTCACAGGCGCATGGCGAACAGGTCAAAATCGAAGACGTGCCGGAAACGGAACGCGATCGCTTCAGCCTTACCAGCGAAGAAGTGGAAGCGCTGGCGGCACAGGCCGTACAGATTGAAAAACATTATCAGCGGCCAATGGATATTGAATGGGCCAAGGACGGGCACACCGGCAAACTGTTTATCGTGCAGGCGCGTCCGGAAACCGTCCGCTCTAACGGGCAGGTGATGGAACGCTATACGCTGCAGGGCAAAGGCAGCGTGGTCGTGGAAGGACGGGCTATCGGCCACCGCATCGGCGCGGGCGAAGTGAAAGTGATTCACGACATTAGCGAGATGAACCGCATTGCCAAAGGTGACGTGCTGGTCACCGATATGACCGATCCCGACTGGGAACCGATCATGAAGAAAGCGTCGGCGATTGTGACCAACCGTGGCGGTCGTACCTGCCATGCTGCCATCATCGCCCGCGAGCTGGGCATTCCGGCGGTGGTAGGCTGCGGCAACGCGACCGAGCACCTGAAAGACGGACATAAGGTTACCGTCTCCTGCGCCGAAGGCGATACCGGCTATGTCTATGACGATCTGCTCGACTTTGAGGTTAAAAGCTCTCAGGTTGACGAAATGCCTGCTCTGCCGCTGAAAATTATGATGAATGTGGGCAATCCCGATCGCGCCTTCGATTTTGCCTGCCTGCCTAATGAAGGCGTGGGGCTGGCGAGGCTGGAATTTATCATTAACCGTATGATCGGCGTGCACCCTAAAGCGCTGCTTGAGTTTGATCGTCAAACGCCGGAGCTGCAAAAGCAAATCCGCAGCATGATGAAAGGGTTTGACGATCCGGTGGAGTTCTATATTGCTCGCCTGACGGAAGGGATCGCTACGCTGGGCGCGGCTTTCTCGCCGAAAAGAGTGATTGTGCGCCTGTCGGATTTTAAAACGAATGAGTACGCCAATCTGGTGGGTGGCGAAAACTATGAGCCAGAAGAGGAAAACCCGATGCTGGGCTTCCGGGGCGCAGGTCGTTACGTAGCCGACAGCTTCCGCGACTGCTTTGCGCTTGAGTGCGAGGCGGTTAAGCGCGTGCGCAACGAAATGGGGCTGACTAACGTTGAGGTGATGGTGCCGTTTGTCCGCACGGTGGCGCAGGCGAAAGCGGTGGTGGAAGAGCTGGCGCGTCAGGGCCTGAAACGTGGCGAAAATGGCCTGAAAATCATCATGATGTGCGAAATCCCTTCCAATGCCCTGCTGGCAGACGAGTTCCTGCAGTACTTTGACGGTTTCTCTATTGGCTCCAACGATATGACACAGCTGACGTTGGGGCTGGACAGGGATTCCGGGGTAGTCTCAGCGCTGTTTGACGAACGTAATGATGCGGTGAAAGCGCTGCTGTCGATGGCCATCCGCTCGGCGAAAAAAGCCGGGAAATACGTGGGCATCTGCGGTCAGGGACCGTCCGATCATGAAGATTTTGCCGCGTGGCTGATGGAAGAGGGGATCGACAGCCTGTCGCTCAATCCGGATACGGTAGTCCAGACCTGGCTGAGCCTGGCAGAATTGCATAAATCATAACGATTCATTATAAGATGCAGTGAAAGGCCGACTTGTGCGGCCTTTTTACTTTGCTACAGATAAAAAAAAGCCCATCACATGGGATGGGCAAAGACTACACACAGCAATTCTTTAGGTTGTTTGGGGAAAAAGGTTGTTTATAAATCAGCGCGTTGCTGCTAAACATAACCGATATACTATTCCCCCCGCTGAAGTGCGTCTTTAAGAATCCTCTTATTAGTTTAAAGGCGATAATATTTAATCAGTGAATTTACAGGCGTAAGAGGCAATAAGTGTACTTTTATTAATCAATTGTCAGTAACTAAGACGCTGAAATTGAAAAAAGGACAAATAATGGTAAAAGTTGCTTAACAAATGCTTCTTTTAAAGTAATGACTGGTTTTAAAGCGTTAAGGCGGTCAGACGCGCTGACCGCCGAAAAGTTATTGTTTGACAGAATTTTCCTGTTCTATTTCAGCAAGTTCTTCTACCACTTCTTCAGGATCATCTTTTGGCGCTGGCTCTTCATGCATCCAGACCGAGACCAGTCGATAAGAGACTGCCAGTACCACCGGGCCGATAAAGAGGCCGATCATACCAAACGCAACCAGTCCGCCAATTACCCCTGAGAGGATTAAAATCATCGGCAGATCGGCACCCATTCTTATCAGCATGGGGCGCAGCACGTTATCCAGCGTCCCCACTACGCAGCTCCAGATCAGCAGAACGGTGCCCCAGGTGGTATCGCCGCTCCAGTAAAGCCAGATAATAGCCGGGACCAGAACCACCAACGGCCCAAGCTGCACCAGACAGGACAGGATCATCACCACCGTCAGGACGGTGGCATAGGGAATGCCGGAAATCGCTAAACCGATACCGCCCAGTACGCCCTGCACCAGCGCGGTAACCACTACGCCAAGCGCAACGGCGCGGATCGCCTGACCGGCAAGCAGTACCGCAGCATCACCGCGACGATGGGCCAGCCGGTAGGCAAAATGGCGGATGCCGTTGCCTACCTGCTCGCCGCGCCAGTAAAGCAGCACGCTGAACAGCAGCATCAGCCCCAGATGCAGCATAAAGCGGCCAAAATGCCCGGCCTGCGCAAACAGAAAAACGCTGGTACGGCCGATATAGGGCTGCACGCTGGTCATCATTGCCGTACCGCCGCCGGCCACCAGATGCCGCCAGGCAGAATAGAGCTTTCGCCCGACCAGCGGAATATCGTGCAGCCACAGCATCTGCGGCAGCATGACATGGCCGGAGGTGGCCCAGGCGATCACCGGCCCACTGTTTTCAATAAGACTGTTAACCAGCAGCGCGACGGGGATGACAAACAGCAGCACCAGCAGCAGCGTCATGGCGATGACCGCCAGCGATCGTCGCCCCCACAGCCAGCCCTGGAATTTCAGCATCAAAGGCCAGGTCGCGATAACCACCATGCTCGCCCAGGCGAATCCCAGCACAAAGGGCTGAACCACCCACAGGCAGGCGACGATCAGCAGCGTAATAAACAGGATGGAGAAGATGATTTGCAGCATGTCCCATCCGTTTTGCGTGTTCTTCATGTATGACCATTAACCTCAAGTAATAAAGCCGCCAGACAACGCCGGAAAGCAGGAGCGGGCATTCCGATCCTGATGTATTAAACGCATTTTCCGTTGAAACGGCACGTTATTCTTTTCATTGCGATTTTGAAAGGGCGACAGGCCATAAAAAAATGTGATAAAACCATAAGAAAGAGCAAACGTTACACCTCAAACACAACCTGGTCACACGATAATGATCCCACAGATTTCTCAGGCGCCGGGCCTCGTTCAACTGGTGCTGAATTTTTTGCAGGCGTTAGAGCAGCAGGGTTTTACCGGTGATACCGCCACCAGCTATGCCGACCGTCTTACCCTGTCCACGGACAACAGTATCTACCAGCTGTTGCCCGATGCGGCTCTCTTTCCCCGCTCTACTGCCGATGTCGCCCTGATTGCCCGCCTTGCAGGAGAAGAACGCTATCAAAGCCTGGTCTTTACGCCGCGCGGCGGCGGCACCGGCACGAACGGTCAGTCCCTGAATCAGGGCATCGTGGTGGATATGTCGCGCTATATGAACCGCATTCTGGACATTAATGTGGAGCAGGGTTGGGTAAAGGTTGAGGCGGGCGTGATTAAAGATCAGCTTAACGCCGCGCTCAAGCCACTGGGCTATTTCTTCTCTCCGGAACTTTCTACCAGCAACCGCGCCACGCTGGGCGGCATGATAAACACCGATGCGTCAGGCCAGGGCTCGCTGGTTTAT
>DOOK01000338.1 GCA_003512805.1 Erwinia sp.
GCCCATTAATCCAGGCCTGGTAGAACAGGCGATGCCGGATGAGGCCGATGAGGAAGAGAACGAAGAAGAGAATGAGGACGAGGTCGCGTATCTGGCGACACAAACCGGGCCAGGCGCGGCACGCGTTAATGAATAACCCGCAAGGCTGTGCCTGGCCTGTGGGACTCTGATACACTTGGCAGATAACTGATTGCAGAGCAGGCAAAACAAATGGCAGATGAATCAAAGGATACCACGCACTTCGGCTTTCGTACGGTAGCGAAAAGCGACAAAGCTGAAATGGTGGCTGATGTTTTCCATTCCGTTGCGGCCAAATATGACCTGATGAACGATCTTATGTCGTTCGGCATCCACCGTGTCTGGAAACGTTTTACTATCGATTGTAGTGGCGTGCGTCGTGGGCAGCGCGTTCTCGATCTTGCTGGTGGCACCGGCGATCTGACCGCTAAATTTTCGCGTCTGGTTGGTGAAACCGGCGAAGTCGTGCTGGCTGATATTAACAGCTCCATGCTGAAAGTGGGGCGTGAGAAGCTGCGTAACAACGGCATTATTGGCAACGTTAATTACGTCCAGGCCAACGCCGAAGCGCTGCCTTTCCCGGATAATCATTTCGACTGCATCACCATTGCTTTCGGCCTGCGTAACGTGACTGAAAAAGAGAAGGCGTTGGCTTCAATGTTCCGCGTCCTGAAGCCGGGCGGCCGCCTGCTGGTGCTGGAGTTTTCCAAGCCGCTGCTGGAGCCGTTGAGCAAGGCCTACGACGCCTACTCATTCCATGTGCTGCCGCGTATCGGCGAGCTGGTGGCGAAGGATTCCGAAAGCTACCGCTATCTGGCCGAATCTATCCGTATGCATCCGGATCAGGATACGTTAAAGCAGATGATGGACGATGTCGGCTTCGAGAATACTACCTACCACAATCTTACCGGTGGCATCGTTGCGTTGCACCGCGGATTCAAGTTCTGAACAGGATAGCGAATGACCTTAACGCCGCTGTTAACCGCAGGGCTGGAAACAGCGCTCAATCAGATTTTATATCGCGATCGCGGCCTGAAAGCGGCACGTCAGCGCCTTAATGGCCGCAGCCTGGCTATTGAACTGGCGGAACTGAAACAGCCGCTGATCTTTATTTTTAGCGAACAACAGGTCGATGTGCTGGGCGACTGGTGTGACACGCCAGACTGTAAAGTTAAAACCCGCGTGGCGACGCTGCGTAAACTGCGCGATCGGCAGCAGTTAACCAGCCTGATCCGCAGCGGCGAGCTGGAAGTTGAGGGCGACCTCCAGGTCGTGCAGCAATTTTCCGCTTTGATCGATCTGGCCGAGCTTGACCCGGCCGAATATCTCGCGCCCTGGATTGGTGATATTGCTGCCCAGGGGATCGGCCAGGCCGCCCGTCGCGGGCTGCAGCTGGTGCGCGGCGATCTTAACCGTAAGCAGAGCTACCTTAGTCAGGCACTGACGGAAGAGTGGCGCCTGACGCCGGGCGGCCTGGAGCTGGCCTGGTTTGCTGAAGAAGTCGATGCTGCCGCTCGCGAGCTGGCCGCGCTGGAAACCCGCCTCAAACAACTGGAGGGCAAATGACCCTCGGAGAACTACGTCGTCTCTATTTTATTATCCGTATTTTTCTTAGCTACGGGCTTGATGAACTGATCCCCAAAACCCGGCTGGCTCTGCCGCTACGCCTGTGGCGTAGAACCCTGTTCTGGATGCCTAATTTGCACAAAGAGCGTCAGCTTGGCGAGCGCATCCGGCTGGCAATGGAGCAGCTTGGCCCGGTCTGGATTAAGTTTGGGCAGATGATGTCCACGCGACGCGACCTTTTTCCGCCGCATATTGCCGATCAGCTGGCGATGCTACAGGACAAAGTGGCCCCTTTTGATGGTGTGCAGGCGAAAAAACAGATCGAACTGTCGCTTGGCTGCAAGGTGGAAACCTTGTTTGATGACTTTGTGATCACGCCGCTCGCTTCCGCTTCCATCGCGCAGGTGCATACCGCCACGCTGAAGGAAAACGGCAAGGAAGTGGTCATCAAAGTGATCCGCCCGGATATCCTGCCGGTAATCAAAGCGGACATGAAGCTGATCAACCGCATGGCAGCCTGGGTGCCTCGTCTGCTGCCGGACGGCCGTCGTCTGCGCCCGCAGGAAGTGGTCGCCGATTACGAAAAAACGCTGATAGATGAGCTGAACCTGCTGCGCGAAGCAGCGAATGCTATTCAGCTGCGCCGTAATTTTGAAGGCAGCAATATGCTCTACGTACCGGAAATCTACTCCGATTACGGTAGCGAAACCATGCTGGTGATGGAGCGTATTTATGGCATTCCTATTTCCGACGTAGTGCAGCTTGAACAGCGTGGCGTCAATATGAAGCTGCTGGCCGAGCGCGGCGTGCAGGTCTTCTTTACCCAGGTGTTTCGGGACAGTTTTTTCCATGCCGACATGCATCCGGGCAATATTTTTGTCAGCTATGAACATCCTGAGGATCCGCAATATATCGGCATCGACTGCGGAATTGTCGGCTCGCTGAATAAAGAGGATAAGCGCTACCTGGCGGAGAACTTCATTGCCTTCTTCAATCGGGATTACCGCAAGGTCGCCGAGCTGCACGTCGACTCCGGCTGGGTACCGGCGGATACCAACGTAGAAGATTTTGAGTTCGCGATTCGTACCGTTTGCGAACCCATTTTTGAAAAACCACTGGCGGAAATCTCCTTCGGTCACGTGCTGCTGAACCTGTTTAACACGGCGCGCCGCTTCAATATGGAAGTGCAGCCTCAGCTGGTGCTGTTACAGAAAACGCTGCTGTATGTTGAAGGGGTTGGACGGCAGCTTTATCCGCAGCTCGATCTGTGGAAAACCGCTAAGCCGTTCCTGGAAGACTGGATCAAAGACCAGATCGGCATTCCGGCCATCGTGCGTGCGCTAAAAGAGAAGGCACCGTTTTGGGCGGAAAAACTGCCGGAGCTACCGGAACTGGTTTATGAGAGCCTGAAGCGACACAAGCACCTTCAGCACAGTGTTGACAGGCTTTCTTACGATTTGCGTAACGATCGCGTACGGCATCATCAGTCGCGCTATCTGTTCGGTATCGGTGCCACGCTACTGCTAAGCGGTACGGCTATTTTACTGACCAGACCGCAGTGGGATCTGTTATCGGCCTTCATGGTGGCGGGGGGCCTGGTAAGCTGGCTGGTCGGCTGGCGTAAGACCGACTGACTGTCATGAAAGGTAAAGGGGCCGGCGGTGCTTTGCGCGCGGTCGGCCCCGCTTATATACTGCGAAACCCGCATTAACTGACATCCGAGGCAAAATCATGGGCGGTATTAGTATCTGGCAGTTGTTAATTATTGCCGTAATCGTTGTGCTGCTTTTCGGCACCAAAAAATTACGCGGGCTGGGTTCCGATCTGGGCTCATCGATCAAAGGGTTTAAAAAAGCCATGAGCGACGATGACGAAAAACCCAAAACACACGCCGACGATGCTGATTTCAAGGCCACTCTGGCCGACAAACAGCACGCAGCAGCGAAAAAAGAAGACGTCAAGAACGACAAGGTGTAAGCCGTGTTCGACATAGGTTTTAGTGAACTGATTCTGGTCTTTATTGTTGGGCTGGTCGTGCTGGGCCCGCAGCGTTTGCCCGTAGCGGTGAAAACCGTGGTTGGCTGGATCCGTGCGCTGCGCTCGCTGGCAGCAAATGTGCAAAACGAACTGGCGCAGGAGCTGAAACTGCAGGAGCTGCAGGACAGCCTGAAAAAAGTGGAAGAGGCCAGCAAAAACAGCCTTTCGCCGGAACTGAAGGCTTCGATGGAAGAGCTGAAGCAGTCAGCAGAGTCCATGAAGCGCACCTATCTGGGTGAGAACGAAAAAACAGACGACGAAGCGAATACTATTCATAACCCCCTGGTGAAAAACGCCGCGGATTCCCATGAGGGCGTGACGCCCGCCGCGGCCGATCATCAGGCCAGTGCACCGATGCAGGCACCAGAGAATTCCGCTACTGAACCGGCAGAGCCTGTAATGCAGCAGGAGCAGCAAGCACCCGTCGTGCATGTCTCGCCCGCCGCAAGCGAGCCGACTGTCGTTCAGCCCGCTAAGGCTCTGGCTGCCGGGGCTGTTTCGCCCGCTGCAAGCGAGCCGGCTGCCGTTCAGCCCGTTAAGGTTCAGGCTACCGGAGCTGTTTCGCCCGCCGCAAGCGAGCCGACTGCCGTTCAGTCTGAGGGAGTTCGGGCCGCCGAAGCTCCTGCCGCTGCCAGCGCGCCTTATGAAAACAACGCCGGAACGCCCGCTGCCGCGCAGGGTTACGCCTCTGCCACCGTAGCAGAAAAGGCAAAGGCCGCTGTTAAAGACGAAGCGCCTGCGCTTTCCAGCCGTGCGCCTGTTTCCCCTTCTCAACCGGATGAACGCTAAACATGGCTGTTGAAGATACCCAACCGCTTATCAGCCATCTGATTGAGCTGCGTAAGCGTCTGCTGAACTGTATTATCGCCGTGGTGGGAATTTTTCTTTGCCTGGCTTACTTTTCCAACGATATTTACCAGCTGGTTTCTGCGCCCCTGATCAAGCAGATGCCTGCAGGCGCCAGCATGATCGCAACCGACGTGGCTTCGCCTTTTTTCGCGCCGATTAAGCTGACCATGATCGTTTCCGTCTTTTTGGCGGTGCCGGTTATCCTTTATCAGATCTGGGCCTTTATCGCGCCTGCGCTTTATCGCCATGAACGCCGACTGGTGGTGCCGCTGCTGATTTCCAGTTCATTCCTATTCTACATAGGGATGGCTTTCGCCTACTTTGTTGTCTTCCCGTTGGCCTTTGGCTTCTTTGCCAAAACCGCGCCGCACGGCGTACAGATTGCTACCGATATCAACAACTATCTCGATTTTGTGATGGCGTTGTTTATGGCTTTTGGCATCTCCTTTGAAGTGCCAATTGCGATCGTGCTGCTGTGCTGGACCGGCGTGACTACGCCAGAAGAACTCAAGGCTAAGCGGCCTTATGTTCTGGTAGGCGCCTTTATCGTGGGGATGTTACTGACCCCACCGGATGTGCTTTCCCAGACGCTGTTGGCCATTCCGATGTACTGCCTGTTTGAAGTTGGCGTGTTCTTCTCCCGCTTCTATACCGGATTACGTCGGGAAGAGAGCGACCAGGAGCCGGAGTAGCCGCGAAGGCTTGCCCACATTAAAAAATAACCGCCCGTAAGGGCGGTTACTGTTTGGAACACGCTATGTTTGATATTGGGGTCAACCTGACCAGCACACAGTTCGCCAAAGATCGTGACAAGGTGGTAAAACGCGCCGCAGATGCGGGCGTCACGGGTATCCTGATTACCGGCACCAACGCGCTGGAGAGCCAGCAGGCACAGAGCCTGGCGAAGCGCCGGCCCGGCTACTGCTGGTCTACCGCTGGCGTTCATCCACACCACGCCAGTGAATGGTCGGCGGAGACGGCATCCACCCTGAGAAGGCTGGCGGAAAGCCCGGAGGTCGCCGCAATTGGTGAATGTGGACTGGATTTCAACCGCAATATTTGCGGGCCGGAACAGCAGGCTTATGCCTTCAATGCCCAGCTAGAACTGGCCGCCGATCTGCAACTGCCCGTTTTTCTCCACTGCCGCGAAGCTTACGAGCGCTTTCTCGCCATCCTGACGCCCTGGTTACCAAAACTGCCCGGCGCGGTCGTTCACTGTTTTACCGGCACGAAAGCGGAACTGGAGGCCTGTCTGGCCGTCGGGCTTTCTGTGGGTATTACGGGTTGGGTGTGTGATGAACGTCGCGGGCTTGAGCTACGGGAGCTGATGCCACTTATTCCTGCGGAAAAGCTGCTGCTGGAAACGGATGCGCCTTATCTGCTGCCGCGCGATATGCGTCCTCGCCCGGCATCGCGGCGCAACGAGCCGTGTTTTCTGCCGCATATTGTAGAGCAGGTGGCGCTGCTGCGCGGTGAGGATGCCGCAACGCTGGGGCAGCAGTGCGACAGTAACGCGCGCGCGCTTTTCGGTCTTGTGAAGCCGTAGCGCAGCGCGTCAGAGTTTCTGAAACTGCCGGTTGTCCAGACTGCGAACAATCTGCTTATTCAGCAGGTTAAGCAGCAGCATAGAACGCGCTTCACCGTCCGGTTCGGTAAAGATAGCTTTCAGGCCTTCGAAAGCGCCAGCGGTAATCAATACTCTGTCGCCAGGCTGTGGCAGCGTGGGCGCGGGCAGCGTGATCATCGCCTGCGTCTGCAGCGCTTCGATCACATCCTGCGGCACGGTGGCAGGAAGGTTACCGAAGCGGACGAAATGGCTAACGCCACGCGTGGCGCTGATGGTCGTGGTATGAATCGCTTCCGGGTCGAACTCGACAAAAAGATAGTTCGGGAACAGCGGCTCATTTACCTGGGTACGCTTGCCGCGCACCAGTTTCTCTAAGGCAATCATGGGGCTGAGACAATGCACCGCCTGGCGCTCAAGATGTTCTTTAGCGCGGGTAAGCTGGCCACGTTTGCAATAAAGTAAATACCAGGATTCCATAACGTCACTTTGCAATTACAGGGTCGCTAAGAATAGCAAAAATAGCGTGATAGTTATAGCAACATGCAGGCCAGAAGGCTTCTGAAATCGTAGCCTGCTGTCGGACAGCGTTAAGCAGAAAGCTTATTCACTGCAGTTATAAACGGATCGGCTGGCCAACCGGTGGCCTGAAGACACAATTTTAGCCGTTGCAGCACGAGCGCGGCAGCATCGCCGCCGCGAAAAACTAAGCACAAGAGCTTAATCCTCCCTATAATGGCCGATTCACTGACCGTACTGATGAGAAGTCATGAAATATCACGACCTACGCGACTTCCTTTCCCTGCTGGAGCAGCGCGGGGAATTAAAACGCATTAAGCAAGAGATCGATCCCGATCTTGAAATGACCGAAATTGCCGATCGCACTCTGCGAGCCGGCGGACCGGCGCTGCTGTTTGAAAATCCCAAAGGCTATAGTATGCCGGTGCTGTGTAACCTTTTCGGCACGCCGGATCGCGTGGCGCTGGGCATGGGGCAGGAAGACGTTAAGGCATTGCGTGACGTTGGCCGCCTGCTTGCCTTTTTGAAAGAGCCGGAGCCGCCGCGCGGTTTTCGCGACTTTTTCGACAAGATGCCGCAGTGGAAGCAGGTGCTGAATATGCCCACTAAGCGCCTGCGTGATGCGCCGTGTCAGCAGCAGATTTGGCAGGGCGATGAGGTCGATCTGAGCCGCATACCGGTGATGAAATGCTGGCCGGAAG
>DOOK01000337.1 GCA_003512805.1 Erwinia sp.
TTATGCGGGCATACGCGACGCTATCAACGGCAACGGTGCAAATCCGGTGACAGCGGAAGAAGCGATTCAGGTGATGGAGCTGATCGAACTCGGCCTGCAATCGGCCGAGAAACGCCAGACCCTGTCACTGAAATAAGTTTAAAACTGCCCGGCCCGTTGGCGGGCAGTTTTAGCGTTTCGGCCGCTATGCGGGCGTAACTTGCCTGGCTTCAGAGTTTGGTCAGGCCGCTACGCGGGCGCGAATCGCTTCTTTTTCTGCCTCGCTTAAGAACGCAATTTTCAGGCCGTTTGCCTGGGCAGTACGGATCTGCTGCTGGCTCAGGCCCGCCTGCGGCGCGGCAATTTTGTATTCGTGCCCAATCTCAATGCCCTGTACGGCAGGATCGTCGGTGTTAATCGTCGCCAGAATGCCGTGATCCAGGAACGTGACCAACGGATGGTGCAGCAGCGAAGAAACGGTGCTGGTCTGAATATTGGAGGTGAGGCAGGATTCGATGCCGATCGCCTTTTCCGCCAGATAATCCATCAGGTCATCACAGCCGGCCGCTTTCACGCCGTGGCCGATACGTTCAGCGCCCAGCTCGTTAATCGCCTGCCAGATGCTTTCCGGTCCTGCCGCTTCACCGGCGTGGACGGTAATACGCAGGCCCGCGTCGCGCGCACGGGTAAAGTGGCTTAAAAACTGACTGCCGGGGAAGCCCAGCTCATCACCGGCCAGATCCAGCGCGGTAATACCGTCACGGTGTGCCAGCAGGGCTTCCAGCTCCAGCAGACAGGCTTCTTCGCCAAACGTACGGCTCATGATGCCAATCAGGCGCACGGTAATATTGTGTTTTTCGCAGCCTGCCCGCACGCCGTCGATAACGGCCTCCACCACACCGGCAATCGGTAGGTTATGGGTCATCGCCATATAGCCAGGAGAGAAGCGCAGCTCCGCATAGTGAATACCCGCACGGGCAGCGTCTTCAACGTTTTCCAGCGCGACGCGGCGGCAGGCTTCCAGTGAACCCAGCACCTTGACGCCCCAGTCCAGCTTCTGCAGAAAGCTGACTAAATCCGGCTCGTTTTTCATTACCTGTACGTGGGGACGCAGCGTTTCCAGCGTAGTGGCAGGCAGCGTAAGGTTAAACTCGCGGCCCAGATCAAGGATAGTTTGTGCACGGATATTGCCGTCAAGATGGCGATGGATATCGGTAAGGGGAATACGGGAATCAATCATGGCGGTGCACTCTGTAGTGATTAAAGTGCATAACAGTATAAAAACATTCCGCGCTGCTGTACCAGCTAATTGCGCGTTCGGTGAACCGACTGCCGAATAATTGCCCTTTCAGGCAAAAAAAACCGTACCGACCTTTCGATCGGTACGGCTGGGGCCGTCTGACTATACCTTACTGCTGCGGCATGGCTGCCGGTTCGCCACCCAGCATGTAGCGGGTAAAGAACTGGTCAAGGGTCATTTTCTCGCCATTCATCGTGACCTGGCCGCTGGCATATTGCAGGCTGGTGACAATGTTATTGTCCTGCTGTTTGGTCAGGCGGAACATCTGGCCCATCGCGGCCACGCCTTTCACCTGTTGATCGGCCAGTTTGGTGGCTTCTTCCTGCTTATAGCCTTCCGCCATCGCGACCTGAGTCATCATCTCGGTGGCCATATCCATGGAAACAGAAAGCTTGCCATCCAGCGTTTTCAGCACGTTATCGACCGCCTGGCTCAGGGTTTGCGGCTGTGGTGCACCTGCGGCGCGGTCTTTAAAGTGCACGGAAAGGTTAAAATTGCTTTCGCCTTTATCGTTTTTCCAGCTCAGTGGCGCAATAGTGATGACCGGGCTTCCTTTCAGCAGCAGCGGCAGGTTGGCATTCAGGATTTCACCGATACGCTGCTGGTAAAGCGCAAAATTATCGCTCATGCCCGGCTCGTTCATCAGCGCCTGCGTCTGGCTTTGATAGTTATCGCTGAATGCCTTGATGCCGTCGGCGTCAAACTGGGAAAGCTTGAGCGTCAGCTTAATCTGACCAAAGTCCCGCTCACGGATTTTCATCGCGTCCAGCGCAAGGTCGGTAGTGCCGGAAACCTGGTTGTTAACGCTGTCATAAGCGGAGTTCAGCTTAATGCCGTGCAGCTCGAAAGAGGGCTGGCCGTTTACGGTCGAGCTGAGCTTATCCAGTGTGCTCTTTTGATCGCCAATGCGCAGGCCCTGAGCGTTAAGGTGCGTTTTGCCGTCCAGCGTCAGACCATTTAAGGTAAACATTACCGGCATATTAAGCTGATTGCGCACGGTCAGAACCAGACTGTCCAGCTTGCCATCGTAATCGACCTTGTCACCTTTTTTATCAGCGCTGAGGTTGATGGTCCCGCCGTTAGAGGCAAAGCGTTCACCGGTCTGGGCCTGGGTATAGTCCAGCGGCAGCAGATGGATAACGGAAGCGGTCGCGCCGCTGTAGCCTATACGGGTTTCCGCCTGTATGGCCGATTGACCTTTAGTCATCTCAAACAGCTTTTTCACCGCGTCGGTGTTTTCGAGCTGAGTATGGACAGACGCCATGCTAGGAATAAGGTTGAATCTTTTCAGCTGGGCAAAAGGAAAGGGGCCGTGATCGATTTTCTCGTCAAAGATCACGCTCTGACCCGGCTTCAGGGGGGAAGTGTCTTCGGTCTGTGAGTCAGACTGCACCACCAGACGCAGCGAGCTGCTGAAGACGCCGCGCTGCCAGTCCTGGTAGCTCACCTTTAACCGGCTGTTTGGCGCCAGCGCATTCAGGCGGGTATTTGCCTCCTGCACCAGTCCATCCCTGTTCTTTTCCAGCTGCTTACCGGTAAACCACGCCGTACCGGTCCAAATTACGCCAAGAGCGATAATAACGCCCACCGCTACTTTTGTTTTTTTCATCTGTAAAGTCGTCCTTTTTTAAGTCACCGATGCCGACAATCGCATCCGGCGCAATCCGGCAAGAAAAACGTTTCTGTATAACAGGTTAATAATGATAGCAACTGTGGCCCGCGGCGTCAGCCGCTATCTGTTTTCAGCGGATAATGTTAATGAAAAGAGGCGGTAGCTCAATCATCAGTACAGGCGGCAGGAATAAAAAAAGGGATTAACTCCGTGTTATATGACAGAAATTTTCGGCTGCGGCGAAATGTCATAAGGACGACCGGCTCGCAAAATGTTAAATTATTGTATGTCATACTATGGCCCGCGCAAAACGCCCGGACGGGCAAGTTGGGTTTCATCATAACCAGTAAAGGAGAAAGACATGGCCGCCAACCGCATTGAAAAAGATTCAATGGGTTCCATCGAAGTGCCGGCAGATAAACTTTGGGGTGCGCAAACGCAGCGTTCTCTGGAGCATTTTCGCATCTCCAGCGAAAAGATGCCTGTTGAACTGGTGCACGCGCTGGCGCTGACCAAGCGCGCAGCGGCAAAGGTGAACAGCGATTTGGGCCTGCTGCCCGCCGAGCGCTCGCAGGCGATTGTGCAGGCTGCCGACGAAGTGCTGGCCGACCAGCATAGCGGCGAGTTTCCTTTGGCTATCTGGCAGACCGGTTCCGGCACCCAGACCAATATGAATATGAACGAAGTATTGGCCAACCGCGCCAGCGAGATTCTGGGCGGTGAACGCGGCATGTCCCGCCTGGTGCACCCTAACGATGACGTTAACAAAAGTCAGAGTTCTAACGACGTCTTTCCTACCGCCATGCACGTTGCGGCCGTTATCGCGTTGAAAGAACATCTGATCCCTCAGCTGAACGTGCTGCAAACAACGTTGAATGAGAAAGCGGAAGCCTTTAAGGACATCGTTAAAATCGGCCGTACCCATCTTCAGGATGCCACGCCGCTGACGCTAGGCCAGGAAATTTCCGGCTGGGTAGCCATGCTGAAACACAACCTGAAGCATATTGAGCAGAGCATTCCGCACGTAGCGGAGCTGGCGCTGGGCGGCACGGCTGTGGGCACCGGCCTGAACACGCACCCGGAATATGCGGTACGCGTGGCAAAAGAGCTGGCTGACCTGACAAA
>DOOK01000009.1:0-2914 GCA_003512805.1 Erwinia sp.
CGCCACAATTAATCGTTTCCGGTTATCTGCCTGCCATCGTATTGACCGTCACGAGAGTACCCGATTCGCGCCACGCTGAAGTTGATTCGGATCACACTTTTGTTGAATCGTGTCAGCGACTTATTCTGTGCGGCGGAATAACCTGCTTTGCCGCAACCAGACAGAACCGGGAAAAAAAAGAAGCGCGCCGGCACGTCAGCAAAAACGGGCTATCGGCCAGCAAAAAACCCGTTTGTCTTCCCACAACCTGTTATTCCTTTGCCTTAACCTGCTGCCATGCGGCTTCCATTTGTTCAAGCGTGGCGTCCTGCATTGCCCTTCCCTGCCCGGCGATAATCTCTTCAACCTGACGGAAGCGGCGCTCGAATTTATCGTTGGCTTTTTGCAGTGCCGTTTCCGCTTTACTGCCTAAATGACGCGAAAGATTGACCGTTGCAAACAGCAGATCGCCAATCTCCTCTTCCAGCTTCTGCTGGTCGATAACGGCCTGTTTGGCTTCGTGCATCACTTCGTCAATCTCTTCGTAAACCTTATCCAGTACCGGGCCAAGCGTGTGCCAGTCAAAGCCGACGTTGCTGCAACGCTTCTGGATTTTGTGCGCGCGCATCAGCGCGGGCAGCGCGCGAGGAATATCGTCCAGCGCAGAATGCTGCGCTTTACCGGCACGCTCCTGCGTTTTAATCGCTTCCCAGTTTGCCAGCACTTCTTTACTGTCGCTGACCTGCACGTCGCCAAAAATATGCGGATGGCGACGCTCCAGCTTGTCGCTGATGGTCTGACAGATAGCATTAAAGTCGAAGCGTCCCTCTTCCTGTGCCATCTGCGCGTAAAATACCACCTGAAACAGCAGATCGCCCAGCTCGCCCTGCAGATCGTCAAAATCTTCCCGGCTGATGGCATCCAGCACTTCATAGGTTTCTTCAAGGGTATAAGGCGCGATGCTGGCAAAGGTTTGTTCGCGATCCCATGGACACCCTTTTTGCGGATCGCGCAGGGTTTCCATGATGCCCAGCAGGCGATCGATAGCGTTCATAAATACGTCCATTTTAAGAAGAAAATAAGAAATGACTATACGGCATGGTGCGGCAAAATTCATGTGAAGAAAGGGGGATGTGGCCACGCGCCTCAACGAGCGGCACGGCGCAAACCGTTCGGCCCTTACCGCGCATCCACGAACGGCGCGGCGCAAACCGTTTGGCCCTTGCCGCGCCCATCCCTTCAGGAACGAACGCGGCCTGGGCGAGAAAAGCAGCCTCCGATCAGTGCAGCCTTCTGGCGTCAATGATATCCGGCACCTGATTTAGCCTGGCCAGTACGCGGCCTAACACCTGCTGATTATAAATTTCGATTTCCATATCGATAGTCGCCAGCTGCTTTTTGGTTTCGCTCCGGCTGGACACACCCAGCACGTTGACCTTCTCATTGGCGAGGATGGTGGTGATATCGCGCAGCAGGCCGCTACGATCGTTGGCGGTAACGCGCACCACCAGCGAATAACCGCTGGAATAGCTTTCGCCCCATACCGCGTCGACAATCCTTTCCGGCGCGTGCGACATCAGCTCGGTCAGCTGATCGCAGTCGGCACGATGGATAGAGATGCCGCGTCCCTGAGTGATAAAACCTGTAATATCATCGCCCGGGATCGGCTGGCAACAGCGTGCAATATGGTGCATCAGGTTGCCAACGCCTTCCACTACCACGCGTCCACTTTCTTTGCTGCGCGGCACGGAAGATTTCTGCGTCAGCTGGCGCAGCGCCTCGCGATCTTCTTCTTCCGCACTCGGTTTGTTCAGCTTCGATTGCAGGAAGTTGCTCATCTGGTTCAGACGGATATCGCCGCCGCCGATGGCAGCCAGCAGCTCATCCAGCGAATTGACGTTATAGCGCGGCAGCAGCAGCTTCTCTGCTTCCTTCAGGCTGATATCCAGGTGGTCCAGCTCGTTATCAAGGAGCTGTTTGCCTGCGATGATATTTTTGTCGCGATCCTGCTTGCGGAACCAGGCGTGTATTTTTGAGCGTCCACGGCTGGTGGTGACGTAGCCCAGGTTAGGATTGAGCCAGTCGCGGCTCGGATTGGGCTGCTTTTGAGTGATGATGTCGATTTGATCGCCCATCTGCAGCTGATAGGTAAAGGGTACGATACGGCCGCCGATTTTCGCGCCGATGCAGCGGTGTCCGATATCGCTGTGGATATGGTAGGCGAAATCCAGCGGCGTGGAGCCGGCGGGCAGATCCACGACATCCCCTTTGGGCGTAAACACATAAACGCGATCGTCGAAAACCTGACTGCGCACCTCGTCCAGCATTTCGCCCGAGTCCGCCATCTCTTCCTGCCAGGCAATCAGTTTACGCAGCCAGGCAATACGCTCTTCGTGTCCCGACGCGCCGCGTGCGCTGCCGGTCGTGCCGCCCTCTTTGTATTTCCAGTGCGCGGCCACGCCCAGCTCGGCATCTTCGTGCATCTGCCGCGTACGGATCTGGATTTCCACGGTTTTGCCCTTCGGCCCCAGCACCACGGTATGAATTGACTGATAGCCGTTCGGCTTGGGATTGGCAACGTAGTCGTCAAATTCGCTCGGCAAGTGGCGATAGAGCGTATGCACTATTCCCAATGCGCCGTAGCAGTCCTGCAACCGTTCGGCGACGATACGCACCGCGCGCACGTCAAAAAGCTCGTCGAACGCCAGCGACTTTTTCTGCATCTTGCGCCAGATGCTGTAGATATGTTTCGGGCGGCCGTAGACTTCCGCTTTCACGCCCTGCCTGACAATTTCATCACGCAGCGACTGCACAAAAGTCTCGATATATTGTTCACGGTCTATACGGCGCTCGTGCAGCAGTTTGGCGATGCGCTTGTATTCATCAGGATGCAGATAGCGGAAGCAGAAATCTTCCAGCTCCCACTTCAGCTGCC
>DOOK01000009.1:3124-13939 GCA_003512805.1 Erwinia sp.
CAGCACGCGTTCGTCTTCCGGCGCGTCCTTCACCTCACGCAGATGGGCAATACGCTCGGCCAGCTTGATCACCACGCAGCGGAAATCTTCCACCATCGCCAGCAGCATTCGCCTGACGTTATCGACCTGCTCCGAGGCCATGGAGTCGTTATGGGTCGCTTTCAGCTGGCGAATGGCATCCATGTCCCGCACGCCGTGCACCAGCGAGATGATAGCTTTACCGTACTTTTCTTCCAGCACCGCTTCCGACACCACGCCAGCGTCCGCCAGAGGAAAGAGCAGCGCGGCACGCAGGCTTTCGCTGTCCATGCTGAGCATGGAGAGGATCTCCACCATTTCAACGCCACGCCAGAGCAGCAGCGCTGCATCAGGATGATGGCGGGTGGTCTCTTCGCAATAGCGCCAGGTCTCGGCTAGTCGTTCACATGACAGGGGATTTGCAATCCCCAAACTGGTGATCCACTGGTCGAGCGCAAACTCACCGGCCGTATTCAAATGTGCACTTCTTACCGCAACCATATCCTCTCCAGACCTCCTTCCAGGAAGCTATATTCGGCTGAATAACACCATAGATTCGACGTGCCCGGTATGCGGAAACATATCAAGCAGGGTAATCCTTTCCGGGCGATAGCCGGCAGCCAGGAAAATCTGGCTGTCCCGGGCAAGTGTAGTCGGATTACAGGAAACATAGACCACGCTTTCCGGGGCAAGTTTAATAATGTGAGGTATCACCTCTGCCGCGCCAGCGCGGGCCGGATCCAGCAGCACCTTATTAAAACCTGCCGCTGCCCACGGCTGCCCCGTCACTTCTTCTTCCAGATTATGCTGATAAAATGCAATGTTATTCAGATTGTTCAGCGCCGCATTATACGTACCCTTTGCCACTAATGCTGCAACGCCTTCCACACCGGTGACATTTTCCACGCGTTTTCCTGAAGGAAGCGTAAAGTTTCCCATGCCGCAGAACAGATCCAGCAGGCGGTCCGTAGGCTGCAAATCGAGCCACGCCATCGCCCGGGCCACCATCTGCTTATTCAGCTCGCCATTGACCTGAATAAAGTCACGCGGGCTGAACGTCAACGTCAGGCCATCAAGCTGATAGAACGGCATCGCGCCGACAACCTGCTCCAGCGTTTCGCTGTCGGGCGCCAGAAACAGGGCGACCTGCTGGCTATGCGAAAACTGTTCCAGTTTCTGTCTGTCCGCCTCGCTGAGCGGATCAAGATGGCGCAGCACCAGCAGCGGGCCATTGTCCGCCAGTACCAGTTCGATATGGCCCAGCCGCCTGACGGCCTGCAGGCTGCTTAATACCTGGTGCAGCGGTTGCAGCAGTGCATCAAGTTCGGGCATCAAAACGGGGCAGTGCGTAATGGCCACCAGGTCACTGGAACCGGCCTGGCGAAAGCCCATTTGCAGCGTCTGGCTGCGTGCGTGATAGTTCAGGCCCAAACGAGCACGACGGCGGTAGCCGTAAGCGCTGCCGGCAATAATGTCTACCGCTACCGCTACCGGCTCGCCGGTTTGCTGGCTCAGCAGGCGTGAAAGCGCTTTAGCTTTGCTGCGCTGCTGCAGCTCGGGCGAAGCGTGCTGCTGCTGACAGCCACCGCAGCGGCCAAAGTAAGGACAAACTGGCACAACCCGTTCGGGGCTGGATGAAAGAAGGCGCTTTGTTTTGGCTCGCGCCCAGCTGCGCTTCTCCTCCACGATTTCCACTTCCGCCTGCTCACCGGGCAGCGCGCCGCTGACAAACAGCGTTTTCCCCTGATGATGAGCCACGCCCTGGCCGGAACCATCAAGGTCAGTAACCGTCACGGTCATGATCTGGCGGGTCGTCACGCGCCGTTTTGCAGAGTAGAATTGCGCCATTACTTTTGTCTCGACAGTGGTTAAACCCGCGTAGCCTACACCAGCGCCAGCATTAATTCGACTGGCGGCGGTACCACAGGATAATTATGGCCAAATACAGCCTGCGGGCACGAATGATGATCTTGATCCTGGCGCCCACGCTGATGATTGGGCTGGTGCTGAGCACTTTTTTTATCGTGCATCGCTACAATGAGCTGCAGCGCCAGCTGGTGGATGCCGGGGTCAACATTATTGAACCGCTGGCGGTTTCCAGCGAATACGGCATGACTTTCCACAGCAAGGAGCCCGTACGTCAGCTGGTCAGCCTACTGCACCGCCGTCATTCCGATATCGTGCGCGCCATTACCGTTTTTGACGCGCAAAATCAGCTGTTTGTTACCTCAAACTATCGTGCCAGCGTTGATAAGCTGCGCCTGCCGCAAGGCACGAAGTTCTCCACAACATTCAGCTATCAGCGGCTGGGGCAATCGGTTATTTTGCGCACGCCTGTCCTGTCGGAAAGCTATTACCCGGATGAATCGCCAACCGAAGATGCCAAGCCCAACGGCAATCCGCTGGGCTATATCGCCATAGAACTGGATCTCCAGTCAGTGCGGCTTCAGCAGTATAAAGAGGTGTTTGTCTCTACCTTGCTGCTGCTGTTCTGCCTTTGCCTGGCCATGCTGTTCGCCTATCGCCTGATGCGTGACGTCACCGGCCCCATCCGCGATATGGTCAACACCGTCGATCGCATTCGGCGCGGCCAGCTCGACAGCCGCGTGACGGGGCATATGCTGGGCGAACTGGATATGCTGAAAAACGGCATCAATTCGATGGCCATGTCGCTGACCGCCTATCACGAAGAGATGCAGCAAAATATCGATCAGGCAACGTCCGATCTGCGCGAAACCCTTGAACAGATGGAGATCCAGAACGTTGAGCTGGATCTGGCTAAAAAACGTGCCCAGGAGGCGGCACGAATTAAGTCAGAATTCCTGGCAAATATGTCCCACGAGTTGCGCACGCCGCTTAACGGCGTGATTGGTTTTACTCGCCAGACGCTGAAAACGCCGCTGAATCTTACGCAACGTGATTATCTGCATACCATCGAGCGTTCCGCCAACAACCTGCTGAGCATCATTAATGACGTGCTGGACTTTTCCAAGCTGGAAGCGGGCAAGCTGGTGCTGGAAACTATCCCCTTCCCGCTGCGCGCCACGCTGGATGAAGTGGTGGTGTTGCTGGCCCCGTCCGCCCACGAAAAAGGCCTGGAGCTGACGCTGAGCATTCAGCCTGACGTCCCCGATAACACCATTGGCGATCCGCTGCGGCTACAGCAAATCATCGTTAATCTGCTGGGCAACGCCATCAAGTTTACCGAGCACGGCAATATCGATATTTGCATTGAGAAACGCTCTCAGGGCAATAACCGTGTCGATCTGGAGGTGCAGATCCATGACACCGGCATCGGCATTGCTGAAAAGCAGCAGTCGCAGCTGTTTCAGGCCTTCCGCCAGGCGGATGCCAGTATCTCCCGGCGTCACGGTGGTACCGGTTTGGGCCTGGTGATCACGCAGAAGCTGGTTAACGAAATGGGCGGAGAGATCTCCTTTCACAGTCGCCTGAATCAAGGCTCCACCTTCTGGTTCCACGTCAATCTGGCGCTGAACCCGAATGCGGCTCAGGATCCGCGCGCCGTGCAGTGCCTGGCAGGCAAAACGCTGGCGTATATAGAGGCAAATCCGGCCGCTGCTCAGGCTACGCTGGCGCTGCTGGCCAGCACGCCGCTGGCCGTCAGCTATAGCGCGTCGCTGGACGGGTTGCCGCAGACGCATTACGACACGCTACTGATGGGTTTGCCGGTAAGCCGGGATCCTTCCCCCCCGCTGCCCACGCAGGCGCTGCACGCGTTGGAGCGCGCGGATAATGTGATTATGGCGCTGCCCTGTCAGATGCAGACCTGGGCGGAAGAGCTGAAAGATCGGGGTATCAGCGCCTGTTTGCTGAAACCCGTTTCCCTGTCGCGGCTGCTGCCCGTGCTGCTCGATCATCATACCCGCGAGGCAAACGTTTCGCCTGGCCGACACAAGCTCCCGCTGACGGTCATGGCCGTTGATGACAATCCGGCGAACCTGAAGCTGATTGGCGCTCTGCTGGATGAACAGGTGGAACGGGTGGTGCTGTGCGACAGCGCTATGATGGCGCTCAGGCAGGCAAAAATGCAGCCGCTGGACGTTATCCTGATGGATATTCAGATGCCGGACATCGACGGTATTCGTGCCAGCGAGCTAATCCGCGAGCTGCCTGCACACGCTTCCACGCCCATTGTTGCCGTCACGGCGCACGCGCTGGATGGGGAAAGAGCACAGCTGATCAACGCGGGCATGAACGATTATCTGGCCAAGCCTATTGATGAAGCCAGGCTGGAAAATCTGCTGTTACGTTACGTCCCTCACGAGACCCCCTCTCCCGCCGCACCTCGCGCGCTTGCGGCTTCGCTGGATTGGGAGCTGGCCCTGCGTCAGGCTGCCAACAAGCCGGATCTGGCACGCGATTTGCTGCAAATGCTGGTAGATTTTCTGCCTGAGGTGCAAAAAAAGGTGGAAAGTTATCGGGAGGAAGGCGATGTTAACGCGCTGCGCGATATCATCCATAAACTGCACGGCAGCGCCAGCTACAGCGGCGTTCCCCGCATGAAGCAGTTATGCCAGCAGCTGGAGCAGAGCCTGCGTGATGGCCTGGCGATTGCCGACATCGAGCCGGAGCTGTTTGAACTGCTGGACGAGATGCAAAACGTGGCCCGGCTCGCCCGGAAAAAGCTGACGCGGGCAACGGATTAGGATGCAGCCGGGCACGGAATGAATAAGACCCGCACCAAAGCAGTCGGCGATAGCAGTGGCAGTGGCGGGGCTGATGCTGTCTCCTCAGGCCTGCCTCTGCCGGTCAAACCGCCTGTTCAGGAGAGTTTCTGTCCTATCGCCAGCGAGGCTGCAATATTCCTCGCGGTCATGCGCACATTATCCGCCGCATTTTCCAGCGCCTCGTCAAGTGTACAGATGCTGTAGATAACGCTGAACACTGCATCCAGACCATGCTGATGCACGACTGCCACATCTTTGGTCAGGCTACCCGCAATGCCGATAACCGGTTTGTTATAGCGTTTGGCGATTTTCGCCACGCCGATCGGTACCTTGCCGTGAATGGTCTGGCTGTCGATGCGTCCTTCGCCGGTAATCACCAGCGTGGCGTCCTGCACCAGCTCGTCCAGCCCTAACGCCTCGGTCACGATTTCAATGCCGCGCCGCAATTCCGCGCCGCAGAAAGCGTGCAGCGCCACGCCCATTCCGCCAGCTGCGCCACCGCCCGGGATCGTCAGCACGTCGATGTCCAGATCGCGACGGATAATCTGCGCATAATGCGCCAGCGCGTTATCCAACTCTCTGACCAGCGCCGGCGTGGCCCCTTTTTGCGGGCCAAAGACGGCGGAGGCCCCTTCTTCCCCTAGCAGCGGATTGGTGACGTCGCAAGCGACCTCAAAACGGCAGCTTTTGATACGCGTATCAAATTCACTGATATCTATCGTCGCCAGGTCGTTAAGCCTGCCGCCGCCTGAGCCAATTTGTTGACCCTGACTATCCAACAGTCTTGCGCCCAGCGCCTGCACCATGCCCGCGCCGCCGTCATTGGTTGCGCTGCCGCCAATACCGATAATAATGTGCTGCACGCCTTTATCCAGCGCGCTACGGATCAGTTCGCCGGTGCCAAAGGACGTGGTAATTAACGGATCGCGACGGGCCGCAGGTACCAGCTCCAGCCCGCTGGCGGCCGCCATTTCAATGTAGGCGCAGCTGTCATCACCGGAAAGGCCGTAAAACGCATCGACTTCTTCGCCCAATGGGCCGGTGACGCGCAGACGTATGATTTTTCCGCCCGTCGCCGCCACCATTGCCTCTACCGTTCCCTCGCCGCCGTCGGCGACGGGCAGCTTCACATACCGGGCCTCAGGAAAAATTTCCCTGAAGCCCAGCTCGATTTGCGTAGCGACCTGCTGAGCCGACAGGCTTTCTTTATATGAATCCGGTGCGATTACTATTTTCATACGTTAATCCGTGCGCGGGGCGAGGAGTGCAGATTGCGGCCTGAATCCTCAGGCCGAACCACGGGACTATTTAATGTCGACTTTTGCCAGTTTTTCGTAATAGCAGGCCAGCGCGCTGTGATCGGCCGTACCCAGCCCGTCCGCTTTCAGCGCCTGCATCATTTCCATTACCGCCGCCGTTAACGGCAGCTGCGCCCCTACGTCATGGGAAGTATCCAACGCGTTGGCCAGATCTTTAATGTGCAGATCGATACGAAAACCCGGCTTAAAGTTGCGGTTCATTACCATCGGTGCTTTGGCGTCCAGCACCGTGCTGCCGGCCAGGCCGCCGCGTATTGCCTGGTAGACCAGTTCCGGATTGACGCCCGCTTTGGTCGCCAGCGTCAGCGCTTCCGACATGGCCGCAATATTCAGCGCAACAATGACCTGGTTAGCCAGTTTGGTCACGTTACCTGCGCCAATGTCGCCGGTATGTACCACGGAACCCGCCATGGCTTTCATAATATCGTAGCACTTGTCGAACAACTCTTTGTCGCCGCCAACCATAACGGACAGCGTGCCGTCGATGGCTTTAGGTTCGCCGCCGCTGACCGGCGCATCCAGCAGCGCGATGCCTTTTTTTGCCAGCTCATCATGCATTTCACGGCTCGCCAGCGGGGCAATAGAGCTCATATCGATAATGATAGTGCCCGCCTTCGCCCCTTCAATCACGCCGCCTTCACCCAGCAGGACCTCTTTCACGTGTGGGGAGTTGGGCAGCATGGTAATGATTACGTCGCTCTGCTCCGCTATGGCTTTTGCCGACTCGGCGGACGTCGCACCGTGCTTAACCAGTTCTGCCACGTTTTCTGCGTTACGATCGCGCACCACCAGCGAGTAACCAGCCTTAATTAAGTTTTTACTCATGGGCTTACCCATGATACCCAGACCTATAAATCCAATTTTCATCTTTGTCTCCTGAACAGTGGGTTATTTTTTAAAGCGATCGCACAGGGCCTGCGTGGCGCCACGGAAAACGCCTACATCACTGCCTACCGCGACAAAACCGGCGCCCCATTCCAGATAGCGTCGGGCATCGGCTTCCACCGGTGCCAGAATGCCGCTCGGCTTGCCGGCCGCTTTAGCGCGTTCAAAGATGTATTTGATGACCTTCAGCACTTCCGGATGAGCGGGCTGCCCCAGGTACCCCAGCGCGGCCGACAAATCGCCTGGCCCGACAAAAATACCGTCCACGCCTTCGACTGCCGCGATAGCGTCAATGTTATCCACGCCCTGCTGCGTCTCGATTTGTACCAGCACGGTGATATTGTCGTTGATGATGGAGTTGTACTGCGGCACGGTGCCGTACATGTTGCTGCGGTGTGAAACCGATACGCCGCGAATGCCCATTGGTGGGTAGCGAGTGGACGCCACCGCACGCACGGCTTCTTCCTCAGTCTCGACAAAAGGGATCAGGAAGTTGGAAAAACCAATATCAAGCAGGCGTTTGATAATGACCGGCTCGTTGGTCGGCGGCCGTACCACGGGTGCGCTGACGCTGCCCTTGAGCGCCATCAGCTGTGGAATAAAAGTGGTGATGTCGTTGGGGGCGTGTTCGCCATCCAGCACCAGCCAGTCAAAGCCTGCCAGCCCCAACACTTCCGTGGTCAGCGGGTTAGCCAGCGCACACCAGCTGCCGATTAGGGTTTCGCCCGCCAACAGGCGCTGACGAAAGCTGTTCGGCGTATTTACATAGCTCATCGGTTTCTCCAGAAAGAGGGTTAGCGCACCAGGCAAGGGCGTTTATTATCAAACGTCCAGTCCGGCACCAGGAACTGCATAGCCTGCGCATCGTCGCGCGCGCCCAGACCGTGTTTCAGATAAAGCTCGTGCGCTTGCATGACGCGATCCATATCCAACTCCACGCCCAGCCCCGGCCTGTCCGGTACCTGCACCATGCCACCCTTGATTTGTAAAGGCTGCTGCGTCAGGTGCTGATTGCCCTCCTGCCAGATCCAGTGGGTATCGATAGCCGTGATTTTGCCAGGCGCCGCCGCCGCGACATGGGTAAACATGGCCAGCGAAATGTCGAAATGGTTATTGGAATGCGAGCCCCAGGTCAGGCCGAAATCGTGACACATCTGCGCAACGCGTACGGAACCCTGCATGGTCCAGAAGTGAGGATCCGCCAGCGGGATATCGACGGACTGTAACGAGAGGGTGTGTCCCATCTGGCGCCAGTCGGTAGCGATCATATTGGTGGCCGTCGGCATTCCCGTCGCACGGCGGAATTCGGCCATCACTTCGCGGCCGGAGTACCCTTGTTCTGCACCACAGGGATCTTCTGCATAAGCCAGTACGTCCTTCAGCTGTTTGCCCAGTTCGATTGCCTCGTTCAGTGACCAGGCCCCATTGGGATCGAGCGTAATGCGCGCCTCGGGAAAACGCTTCGACAAGGCGGTAACCGCCTCAGCCTCTTCGCTACCGGCCAGCACGCCGCCCTTCAGTTTGAAATCGTTGAAGCCATATTTTTCATACGCGGCTTCCGCCAGGCGCACTACGGTATCCGGCGTCAGCGCCTCTTCATGGCGCAGGCGATACCAGTCGCAGCTGTCGTCCGGCTGGCTCTGATAAGGCAGCGAGGTTTTGCGACGATCGCCGACGTAAAAAAGGTAACCCAGCATTTCAACGCGGTCGCGCTGCTGCCCATCGCCCAGTAGCGAGGCGACGTTAACGCCAAGATGCTGCCCCAGCAGATCCAGCAACGCCGCTTCGATACCGGTTACCACGTGGATAGTGGTGCGAAGATCGAAAGTCTGATTGCCGCGCCCGCTGGCGTCTCGATCGGCAAAGGTGCTGCGCACGTGGTTCAACAGATTTTTATATTCGCCAATGCCGTGACCGATCAGTAACGCCGCCGCTTCTTCCAGCGTCCTGCGGATTTTTTCGCCGCCGGGAATTTCCCCTACGCCCGTATGACCGGCGTTATCTTTAATGATAACGATATTGCGGGTAAAAAATGGCGCGTGTGCGCCGCTGAGATTCAGCAACATACTGTCGTGACCGGCGACCGGAATGACCTGCATTTCTGTTATCAGTGGAGTAGCCTGACTCATAACTTATTCCTTCTGTAAGGTTCAGCGTCCGAAGGCCGGGCGCTTACGATCGAATGTCCAGCCGGGGATCAGGTATTGCATGGCGGTGGCATCGTTGCGCGCGCCTCCGGGCAACGTTTTGTAGAGCGCATGGGCTTTTTCAACCTGCGCCCAATCCAGCTCAACGCCCAGCCCCGGTGCGTCCGGCACGGCTATTTTGCCGTTGCGGATCGACAACGGGGCTTTAGTCAGGCGCTGCTCGCCTTCCTGCCAGATCCAGTGGGTATCAATGGCCGTCGGTTTGCCTGGCGCAGCGGCCCCTACGTGCGTAAACATCGCCAGCGAAATATCGAAGTGGTTATTGGAGTGGCAGCCCCAGGTCAGCCCCCAGTTGTTGCACAGCTGGGCTACGCGCACCGCGCCGCTCAGCGTCCAGAAGTGCGGGTCGGCCAACGGAATATCGACGGCGTTCAGCATCACGGCGTGACTCATTTCACGCCAGTTGGTGGCGATCATATTAGTGGCGACCGGCAGGCCGGTCGCACGACGAAATTCCGCCATAACCTCACGGCCCGAAAAGCCCTGTTCTGCGCCGCACGGATCTTCCGCATAAGTCAAAATGCCCTGCATGTCTTTGCAAAGCGCGATGGCTTCATCAAGTCGCCAGGCGCCGTTGGGATCGACGGTAATACGCGCGTCGGGGAAGCGCTTTTTCATGGCTTTCACCGCGTCGATTTCCTGCTCGCCAGGCAACACACCGCCCTTAAGCTTGAAATCTTTAAAGCCATATTTGTCCTGCGCGGCCTCTGCCAGCCTGACAACGGCTTCGCTGTCCATCGCTTTCTGGTGACGCAGGCGATACCAGTCGTGGGTGGCGTTTTCGCCGCTCAGATAAGGAAGATCGGTTTTTTCCCGGTCGCCGATATAGAACAGATAACCCAGCACCGTCACTTCATCGCGCTGTTTACCCGGCCCCAGCAGCTCCGCCACCGGCACGTTCAGCCATTGGCCCAGCAAATCCAGCAGCGCCGCTTCCAGCGCGGCTACCGCATTCACGCGCAGCTCAAACGTCCAGGCACCTTTGCCGAAGGTATCGAAATCCGCCGTCTGGTTACCCAGATGCACTTCCTGCACCAGCCGGTTCATTCTGGCAACTTCACGCCCTGTTACCTGCGGTACGGCGTCCAGCAGCGTCTGATAAATTGTCTCGCCGCCCGGGGCTTCTCCTACGCCAGTATGGCCAGCGCTGTCGGTCAACACCACGATATTGCGGGTAAAGTAAGCGCCGTGCGCGCCGCCGATATTAAGTAACATGCTGTCGTGCCCCGCTACCGGGATCACTTTCATGTCGGTAACGATCGGGCTGCTTTGCGTCGTCATAGCGGCTCCTTACAAGGGTTTTAATTCAATACGTTTGATATCGCGCACCAGCACCAGATAGCTCATTACCGCCACAAAGGCATGAATACAAACGTAAATCAGCGCGCCGTTGTAGGATCCGGTCGTGGCAATGATGTAACCGATAACCACGGGCGTAACGATCCCGGAGATATTGCCGAACATATTGAACAGCCCGCCGCTGAGTCCGCTGATCTCTTTCGGCCCGGTATCTGCCATCACGGCCCAGCCGAGCGCGCCAATCCCCTTGCCGAAGAAAGCCAGCGCCATAAAGAACACCACTACCCATTCCGTATCGACATAGTTACACACCACCATGCTGATGGAGAGCAACATGCCAAGGACAATAGGCGTTTTACGGGCGATATTCAGCGATCCGGTTTTAAGATCGGAAGAGCG
>DOOK01000011.1 GCA_003512805.1 Erwinia sp.
AGACAGGCTGGTGGACGTTTTTCCCGGCGCGGAAAAAAACCTGATCCGTAGCCAGCTGGCCGGCAGTCTGAAAGCCGTGATCGCGCAAAAGCTGGTGCCTGGCGTGGCGGAAGGGCGAGTGGCGCTATTTGAGGTGCTGATTAATACGCCCGCCACGAGCAGTTTGATTCGGGAGGGGAAAACGCATCAGCTGCCGGGCGTGCTGCAAACTGGTGCGCAGCTAGGGATGCAGACCTTCAGCCAGAGCCTGCAGGCACGCCGCAAGGCAGGGCTGGTGGCGTAACGGAATCGAGGCGGGCGGCAGGTAGCAGGGGCGTAACGGTAAGCGGGGTTGCTGTGCAAGCCGGGCGACATCATGTGGCCCGGCGGTAAAAGTGTATAAGCGAGCCGATTAGCTCCACGCGTTCTCAAACCAGCTTTCCAGGATAATCACCGCCGAAAGGGAATCGACGCTACCTTTGGTCAGTGCGCGAAAGCCGCCGCGTGAAAAGAGATCGGCCCGGGCTTCCACCGTGCTGAGACGCTCATCGTGCAGCTCTACCTTGACGCCGAAGCGGCCGTGCAGTCGGTTAGCAAATTTACGCGCTCTGGCGGTCAAGGGTTGCTCGGTGCCGTCCATGTTCAGCGGCAGGCCGACCACGACATGATCCGGCTGCCACTCTTTTAGCAGCGCCTCGATTTTGTTCCAGTCAGGCGTGCCGTCCTGCGCTTTTAAAGCAGGCAGCGGACGCGCTGTGCCGGTAAGCTGTTGGCCGATTGCCACGCCGATGCTTTTCGTACCAAAATAAAAGGCCAGCAGGGTAAGGTGGCTCATCAGGCGTGTCCAACGTCGCTGGTGATATTGTGAATATCCACGCCGATGCTTTTCGCCGCTTCACGCCAGCGTTCGGCAACGGGCGTTTTAAACAAAATATTGCTGTTGGCCGGAGTGGTCAGCCAGGTGTTCTCCAGCAGCTCGTTTTCCAGCTGGTCTTTCTCCCAGGCGCAGTAACCCAGCGCGACCAGCACGCTGTCCGGCTGTTCCGGCGTACCAAGCGTTTCCAGCACGTCGCGGGAAGTGGTGATAACTGTATTATCGGAAACGCGAATACTGGATGCGTAGGTATGCTGAGCAGAGTGCAAAATAAAGCCCCGATCTTCCGCGAGCGGGCCGCCGGTAAACACTGGCTTATCGAGTTTTACATCGGGTTCGCGCGGGGTCGGCATAATTTTTAACTTCTTAAGAATGCCGTCGACGGTAAGATTTTCCATCGGTTTATTAACAATAATCCCCATGGCGCCTTCGTCATTGTGTTCGCAGATATACACAACCGAACGTTTGAACAAAGGATCCAGCAGCGTGGGCATGGCAATCAAAAAATGATGCTGTAAATTCATATCAGGATTCTGTAGTCGGGTTGCCCACCTGCGGTGAAGGCCGCAGGCAGACAACAGGGTTAGCACGAAGGCCCGTCAATCCTTTTTTTATCAGGCCAGTCGTTTTTCAATCGCATCCATAAGCATACCAGTAATTGAAATCGGGAATGCGGCCTCGATCTCACGTATGCAGGTCGGGCTGGTGACGTTAATTTCGGTCAGCTTGTCGCCAATGATATCCAGTCCGACAAAAATCAGGCCTTTTTGCTTCAGCATCGGGCCTACGCGACGGGCAATCTCCCAGTCGCTTTCGGACAGTGGACGCGCTTCGCCCCGGCCACCAGCCGCCAGGTTGCCGCGCGTTTCACCGGATTTAGGAATACGGGCCAGACAATAAGGCACCGGCTCGCCATCCACGACCAGCACGCGCTTATCGCCTTCTTTAATCGCTGGCAGATAATTCTGCGCCATGCAGTAGAAACTGCCGTGCTCGGTCAGCGTTTCAATGATGACCGACAGGTTAGGATCTTCTTTCTTAACCCGGAAAATAGAGGCGCCGCCCATGCCGTCCAGCGGCTTCAGGATGATATCGCCGTGCTCCTGCCAGAAATCGCGGATCTGTTGCGCGCTGCGGGTAACCAGCGTGTCCGGTGTCAGCTCCGCAAACCACGCGGTGTAGAGCTTCTCGTTGCAATCACGCAGGCTCTGCGGCTTATTCACGATCAGCGTGCCTTTTTCTTCCGCGCGCTCAAGGATATAGGTCGCGTAGATAAATTCAGTGTCGAAAGGCGGATCTTTACGCATCAGGACAACGTTCAGGTCGGCCAGCGCGATATCCTGCTCGCCGCCAAACTCGTACCATTTATCATAGTTTTGCTCAACGCTCAGTAGACGCGTAGCGGCACGGGCTTCACCGCCGCGCAGATAGAGATCTTTCATCTCCATATAGTGAATTTCGTAACCGCGACGCTGTGCTTCCAGCAGCATCGCGAAGCTGCTGTCTTTTTTAATATTGATGGCGCTAATCGGGTCCATCACAATGCCGAGCTTAATCATTATTCTCTCCAGTTGAGCTTTTTGGCCTGCCGTTTTCTCGTCAGTGCCTGTTATCAGCCTAAATCACCAAACCGCACCTGAAGGGCGGTAATGGCGGTTAGCGCGGTGGTTTCTGTGCGTAGTACCCGAGGCCCTAAAAGGATATCGGTAAAGGTGTGGCGCGCCGTCATCGCAATCTCATCTGCCGTCAGGCCGCCTTCTGGCCCAATCAGCAAACGCACCCGTTCCACGGGCTGCGGCAGGGTATTAATGCTTTGGCTCGCTCTTGGGTGCAAATTAAGCTTCAGGCAATCATCCTCTTCGGCGCACCACTCTTCCAACGTCATTGCTTCACGCACCTGCGGCACGCGGTTTCTGCCGCACTGCTCGCAGGCGGCAATGGCGATTTTCTGCCACTGCTGGATTTTTTTCGCCAGCCTCTGTGCATCAAGCTTTACGCCACAGCGCTCAGAAAACAAGGGGGTAATGCAGTTTACGCCCAGCTCCACCGCCTTTTGAATGGTGAACTCCATCTTCTCGCCCCGCGACATCACCTGGCCTAAATGTAGGTGAAGCGGTGATTCACGGCACTCTTCGCGGCTTTCCAGCACGGCGACGCGCACATTTTTCTTATCTGCCTGCACAATTTCAGCGCTAAATGTCAGATTAGTACCATCGAACAATTCCAGGCGCTGCCCGGCGTTCATTCGCAGTACGCGTCCTACGTGATTTGCCGCTTCTTCATTGAGGAAAACTTCGCTGCCGACGACCAGAGTGTCAGCATGATAAATGCGGGGTATACGCATGAGGATCCTGATAAAAGTAACTGGCCGCAGCA